>NZ_QUCZ01000004.1:0-217500 GCF_003473885.1 Dorea sp. AM13-35 | reverse complement strand
ATTGCCATTTCCGAGAACGCAAACAGGTTAATTTCGAAAATACTGCCTGGCTGGAATACGCCGAAACAAATTACGATAATATCGATCAGAATAGTTACTACTTTCGAAAGCTTCATTACACTCTCATCTGTTGCTTTTTTATTGATGAGTTTCTGATAAATGTCACGCGTAACCGCACCGGTTTTCGTTACTAATATACCATCAATAGTAGACATACCGGCAGCTACAATTCCAGCAATGAAAATAGAAGCTAAAAACGGATTCAGACCTCTCTGCAAAATCATCGGAACAATCTGATCTGCTTTCTCGATATTCTGGATCGTAGCAATTCCATTTACACCGGTCCACTCAATCAAAGTTGCAGAGAAGAACATACCGGCTGTACCGAGAAGTATTGCTTTAAACATTGTCTTATGATCCTTCATTGCAAAGAATTTTGTAAATAGATGTGGCTGTCCCATTGTAAAGAAAGACCACAATACAATATTGGATACATAATATGCCCAAGGCATATAGCCATTGGCACCCGGAAATGCAAGATAAGCTTCATTCATACTCTGAAGTGTATGATTGATATTGCCAAAGCCTCCTCCCATTACATACAATAGAAACAATAAAAGTTACAATTGCTGTTGCGATCATCAAGGAACCCTGGATTACGTCCGTCATCATAGCGTCCTGCATACCAACCAATAAATGCCATAATTCCAAGATAAAGTACCAGCACCGTATAGAAAGGGCCTGGTGAAGGCTGAATTGCTGCTCCGTTCATAATTACTTCTCCTCCTCATCATAGGTGTGATATTCTTTTCGCTTCATACACATGCGATAATACTTGATGATCAATGCAAATGTAATCGCAGTGTGAATAAACCATCCATACAGGAACAACGGAACCCCGCCAAATGAAGGGATGTATGTTTCACTGTAAAAGAATGGAAATGGAATCATAATGATCACGAACATAAATAAAAAAATAATCAGCCAGGTTCGTTCGAAGTGCTCTTCAAACTGTTTTTCATAGCCTTGTCCTCCTCTTTCCTTTTTGGTACTTATAAATTATCTTTTAGTTAAGTATATACTTTACTTTCTATTTTTCATTATACATGTTATAATAGATTTGTAAAGTCATCACTTATATTTTGTAAAATATCACGAAACATTTTACTGTAAAAGCGAAAGGAAACTATATGGACATTTTAGAACATATTCAGGAATTATATCCGACACTTACAAAAAAACAAAAAACAATCGCAGATTACCTGATTGCCAACCCAGAAGAAATAAGCTACATCACTCTGGCTCAGCTCAGTCAGCAGACACGATCCTCCGAATTGACACTTCTTCGTTTTTGCCAGAAACTGGGCTGTTCCACATTTGTTGGCTTGAAAGAACAATTCCGTGATTATACACAGAAGATGATTCGAATCGCATCCTCTTCCACTTATTTCGTTCCAGAATTAGAAGCTGGCAAAGCACCCGAGCGCGAACGAATGCTCTTAGAAATCTGTAGCCAGGAAGTGAGTGCCTTTTCCGAGTTTATCTCTGATTTGCCTATGGATACCATTCTGGCAGCTTCTGATAAGATTCGACGCAGTAATCGTATTTTTATCTTTGCACATGATATATCGAAAGTACCTGGAGAATTTTTAAAATTGCGACTCTTAATCTTGTATTACAACGTCATTCTGATTGACCTGTCCGATTTGGAGCAAACACAGAAAACATTACGAAAACTTACAGAGGGAGATCTTGTAATTTTATTCTCTTTCCCGCGCTACTATTTTCCGATAGGAAATATTGCAAAAAAAGCTTCCGAATCCGGTGTCCCGATTTTAACGATCACCGACAGCGATGCCTCCCCGGCTGCATGCCACAGTGATTTGCTCCTTATTTGCCCTACTTCCACAGAAATGTTTTATAATTCAATGACAATTCCAATTGCCATGCTGAATATCCTGGCATCCTGTCTCGTCATTGACAGCATTTCTCCGTCCGAACGACAGAATTTTATAAATACATTATCTTCCTAGTAAAAACAGGAGATACGGATTTTCCTATCCATATCTCCTGTTTTTTGTTTACGCTATTAATTTCTATTATTTTTCATAAGTTCCTTTTTGAAGGATTTCCTTGTTTTTCATGAGAATACGACCACCTGCTATAAAAGTATTCAGCTCCATATTCTGATCAAACAGGAGAACATCTCCATCTGCTCCTTCTTTTATCCATCCCTTTTTCGGAAGCAGATCCAGCCCCTCAGCCACATGGCTTGTCATATAAGGTAATGCATCCTCAAGCTTCATTCCAAGCTCTTTCACCATATATTTTAATTCTTTATAAAGTGCATCTACACTGGACACTCCAATTTCTAAAAGGGTTCCATCTTCCGCATAGTGAGACCAGCTTCCATGTCCATCCGAACTCATCGTAATATGTTCAGTAGGAATTCCTCTTTTCCTTGCTTCCAGAACATAACTTCCCGGAGAAGAATGCATGCCACAAGTCAAATCTACATATCCGCCTCTTCTTAAAAATTCATATCCATCCTCCAACAGATGTTCATTTCGATTTACATGTGTTGGTCTGAAAATGCGAGTAGGAATAGACGTTTTCTCCAACGCACGGAATACCGGTTGTAATCCAGCCTCATCATCTCCCATATGCAACACAACAATCCCCGGTTTCCCGCTGAGCATACCGGCAACTCTTACTTTGCTTGCGATCTGGATCAGTTCCTCTTCTGTCACATTCGGTGCACGATGATCGGAAATAGCAAGCTTCACACCGAGTATCTCGTCGATGAATACAATGTCTCGATCAACTTCTCCGGTAATTGTCGGATTCGGATAGCCATAAGCTCCCGTAAGCATATATGCACTTACGCCTTCCTCGCAAAGAGCCTTGGTTTTTGCATAAAGATTCTCCACACTTCTTGTAATTCCATCTGTTCCCAGAAGCCCTATGACTGTAGTTATACCATTTTCCACTAACTCAGAGAGCTGTAATTCCGGTGTTCTCGTATGAAAGCTTCCTTCTCCGCCTCCACCGGTAATATGTACATGCTGATCAATAAACCCTGGCGTCAGCATCTTTCCTTCGGCATCTAACACTTCACATTCAACTGGAAGCGAACCAATTTCATCCTGAATCTTTTCAATTTTTCCTCCGCAGATCAAAACATCCTTTTTCCCCAGGTATTCTGGTGCGTATACCTCTGCATTTTTTACTAATAACATAACCAATTCCTCTTTCGCAATTATTCTGCTTTTTTCAACTTAGAAACTCCGGTCTCTATTGCTGTTTTTGCAACTTCTCTTGCCACATTATCAGCAACTCTTTCATCAAACGCTCCCGGAATAATATAGTCTTCTGTCAATTCTTCCGGTTTAATAATATCAGCAATTGCTCTTACTGCTGCGATTTTCATCTCTTCTGTAATATCTGTTGCTCTTGCCTCCAGCGCCCCTTTGAAAATTCCTGGGAACACAAGAACGTTATTAATCTGGTTCGGGAAATCAGATCTTCCGGTTGCTACAACTCTTGCGCCGCCTTTTTTCGCTTCGTCTGGCATAATCTCCGGTGTCGGATTTGCCATTGCAAAAACAATCGCATCCTTCGCCATTGTACCCACCATCTCTGCTGTCACAATGTTCGGAGCAGATACACCAACAAATACATCTCTGCCCTGCATTGCAGTTTTTAAATCTCCATGGATCTGTTCTTTATTTGTCTTTTCTGCCATCTCTTTCTGTGCAGGATTCATCCATTCTTCACCGACTGCAAGGATTCCGTTCCTATCAACAAGGACAATATCACCGACTCCCAGCTCTAATAATAATTTACAGATAGAAATTCCTGCAGATCCGGCACCATTGATGACTACTTTTGCTTCTGAAAATTCTTTTCCGACATATTTCAAAGCATTCGTAAGACCTGCGGATACAACGATCGCTGTTCCGTGCTGATCGTCATGGAATACCGGAATATCCAGTTCTTCTTTTAATCTTCTCTCGATTTCAAAGCATCTCGGTGCAGAAATGTCTTCCAGATTGATTCCACCGAATGTAGGAGCAAGACGTTTAACAGTCTCCACGATCTCATCTGTGTCCTTCGTATCCAGACAGATCGGAAATGCATCAATTCCTGCAAATTCTTTGAACAAAATGGATTTTCCTTCCATAACCGGCATTGCCGCTTCCGGACCGATATCTCCCAGTCCCAGAACTGCCGTCCCATCAGATACAACTGCTACGAGATTTCCTTTTGCTGTATATCTGTACACTTCTGATTTATCATCTCTGATCTTCCGGCAAGGTTCTGCAACACCCGGAGTATACGCCGTACTAAGATCATCTCTTGTCTTTACCGCTACTTTTGATGTGACACTGATTTTTCCTTTGTGTTCTTCGTGCATTTTTAATGCCATCTCATTGTAATTCATATTTATGCTATCTCCTTTATCGATCCGTTTTCTATCCACAAGCATACCACTTCATAGACTAAAAAGAAAGGGAAAAGAAGGACGGCTACTGCAATTTGTACAATAACCGTCCTTGTCTTATCTGTAATTCTCTTATATATAATGTTAAAGTTAAAAAATGCCATACGAATTGTTCCGTACTTCGTACTCCCACAATTCTATTATTATTTCATTACAATATTAATGATCTTCTTCGGTACATAGATCTCTTTGATGATATTTCCGGTCAGTTTGTCTGCAATTGCTTCTTTTCCTGCTGTAATCGCTTCTTCTTTGCTGCTTTCTGCTGCAATAGAGATAACTGCTCTTGTCTTACCATTGATCTGTACAGGTACCTGGATTTCATCATCTTTCATGGCTTCTTCATCGTATGTTGGCCATCCGGCTTTGAATACACTGCCTTCATGACCTAACTGCTCCCAAACTTCTTCTGCGATATGAGGTGCAAATGGTGAAAGCAGTACTGCCATTGTAGATAATGTCTCTGTATCGATTCCACCTGCTTTTTTCGCAATCTCGATCAGTTTGTTATTATGCTCCATAAATCCGGAAATCGCTGTATTCAGGCTGAAGCTTTCCAGACGGGTTGTGATATCTTTTGCAAGCTTATGACGTTCTTTGATCATCTCTTTGGTAGCTTCGATGTTTGCATCTTTGCTGTCCATAACCAGATTCCAGAATCTCTTCAGGAAACGGTTTACTCCGTCAATACCACGGTCATCCCACTCAGCATCTAACTCCGGTGGTCCTACAAAAAGTTCATACATTCTCAGGGAATCGCATCCGTAATCTCTTACAAGATCGTCAGGAGATACAACATTTCCCTTGGATTTACTCATCTTGATACCGTTCTTACCTGTGATCATTCCCTGGTTGAACAATTTGTGGAATGGCTCATCAAAGTCAATCACTCCAATATCACAAAGGAATTTGGTATAGAAACGGGAGTATAAAAGATGCAGTACCGCATGTTCCACACCACCGATATACATATCTACCGGAAGCATTGCGTCTGCTTTCTCTCTGGATACTAATTCCTTATCGTTATGGTTATCTACATATCTCAAGAAATACCATGAAGATCCGGCCCACTGTGGCATTGTATTTGTCTCTCTCTTCGCATCAGCGCCACACTGCGGGCATTTACAATTTACCCACTCGTCAATTGCAGCAAGCGGAGATTCTCCTGTTCCTGTCGGCTCGTAGGACTCTACATCCGGCAGACGTAACGGCAGTTCTTCTTCCGGTACCGGAACATTGCCACATTTTGGGCAGTGTACGATCGGGATTGGTTCTCCCCAGTATCTTTGACGTGAGAATACCCAGTCACGCAGTTTGTAATTAACAGTAGCTCGACCAATTCCACGTTCTTCGATAATGTGTGGTGCTTCTTTTTTCAGTACAGAAGATTCCATGCCATTCCACTCACCGGAATTAATCATTGTTCCGGAAGCTTCTGTGTATGCTTCTGTCATATTTTCAATTTCTTTTCCGTCTTTTGCGATAACCTGGATGATCGGGATGCCGAATTTTGTTGCAAATTCAAAGTCACGGTCATCGTGAGCCGGTACACACATGATTACTCCTGTACCATAATCTGCAAGTACATAATCAGATAACCAGATTGGTGTCTTCTCGCCATTTAACGGGTTGATTGCATAACTTCCTGTAAATACACCTGTCTTTTCCTTATCCTGCATACGGTCTACATTAGACTTCATGGATGCATCGTAAATGTACTTCTCAACTTCTTCTCTTGTCTCATCTGTAGCCAGGCTCTTTGCAAGTTCATGCTCCGGAGCCAGTACCATAAAGGTTGCTCCATATAATGTATCTGGTCTGGTTGTATATACTGTGATCTTTTCTTCTCTTCCTTCTACCGGAAAGTCAACTTCTGCACCATAAGATTTACCAATCCAGTCTGTCTGCATCTTCTTAACTTTCTCAGGCCAGTCTAATTTGTCCAGATCATTTAAAAGTCGGTCTGCATATGCTGTGATTTTTAACATCCACTGCCGCAGATTCTTCTTGGTAACTTCTGCTCCACAGCGTTCACATTTACCATTTACAACTTCTTCGTTTGCAAGACCTGTCTTGCAGGACGGGCACCAGTTGATTGGGAACTCTTTCTCATATGCAAGGCCCTCTTTGAACATCTTCACGAAAATCCACTGTGTCCACTTATAGAAATTCGGATCTGTTGTATTTACTTCACGATCCCAGTCATATAAAGCTGCGATCTCGTTGATCTGTCTCTTGATATTTTTAATATTTGCTTCTGTGGAAATAGACGGATGTACACCCATCTTAATTGCATAGTTCTCAGCCGGAAGTCCGAATGCATCCCATCCCATCGGATGAATGATATAATAGCCCTGCTGCAATTTATAACGGCTCCATACATCAGAGATTACATAACCTCTCCAGTGTCCTACATGAAGTCCATTTCCTGATGGATATGGGAACATATCCAGACAATAATATTTCTCTCTTTTGCTTCCGTCATCGTTCGTTGTCACATTGACCGGGTTCTTTTCCCAGTTTTCGCGCCATTTTTTCTCGATTGCCTTATGATTATAAGGGATCTTTGACATCTTTCCATTCCTCCTGTTTTCTAAATAACTTTTTATGTTTGATTTCCACCTTCAGAGCCTGCCGGAGGCTTTTTGTATAATAGAAACTGAAATTCTTATTATATAAAAATATAAGCCTCCTCATCTCTAAGAGACGAAAAGGCTTGATTTCCGTGGTACCACTCTTCTTCACCCGGATATACCGGATGCACTCATTCACTTCTGTAACGGGAAGACCCGCTATTATCTACTCCTGTTCAATAATAGAACTCCGAGGCGAGTTGGGAGATTACGCTTGCTGTCTTACACCAACCGACAGCTCTCTGAAAAACGATGATCTCTTAATATTCCTCTTCAACGTTTCTGCGTTATTCCCATCTATTATATGAAGAATGTTAAAATAAGTCAACCCCTATCTTAAGATTGCACCACTCCAAAACGATATTTTTTATTCTACATCTTTCAGCGCATCCAGATCTTCTTCTCCGATACGGACTTTAATGACTTTCTGTACGTTGTAAACAAAGATCTTGCCATCTCCGACACGTCCTGTATACAATGTTTTCTTTACGGTTTCTACTACTTTTTCAACCGGAATACTTCCTATTATTACTTCAACTTTTATCTTCGGAAGCACTGTTACATCCATTTCTACACCACGATATTTTTCTCCGGCGCCTTTCTGGATACCGCATCCCATAACCTGTGTTACAGTCATTCCGGTTACACCAAGTGTATTTAATGCATTTTTCAGTTTTTCATAACGGGAAAGTTTTGCAATAATTACAACTTTATGAATACCTGTCTCTGCATCTACAGGCGTAGTTACCTTCACTGCCGCTGCACGCTGTACTTCTGATGCCGCATCATAATCGCTCTCACCAAGTTCTGTATTTTCATTTACATTCATACCTCCACCTGTAACATCCATTAAACTGAATCCTGCATAAGCAGAAGAAAGTCCATATTCCGTTGCATCCAGACCGATAATTTCCTCTTCTTCCGAAACCCGAAGTCCCAATGTTCTATCGACCACTTTAAACACGATCGTCATTGTAACTGCTGTCATTATCTCTTTTGTCATAATCGTCCTCCTTCTCTCATTACCTGTCTGAAAAATCATGAAATAAAGAAAGGCATGGATTTCTGTCGCCGACATACAAAAAAACACACCTTTGTGTTCTTTATCCCTGTAATGATTATCAGAAAGCAAAGGCGCTTCGAGAATAATCTCGAAGCGCCTTTGCTTTCATGCGGTTTAGTTTAGTGTACGTTTTTTCAGTTGTCAAGTCGTATGTACAATTTTCAGAATTTTATATAAAAATCTAAAAAATAGTTGTTCCTTTTCGTCATTTCGTGTATAATAAGCTCAAGTACTCATACTGATATTATTCAGTAAATCTGATACATAAAGGAGAGTTTGCCATGGTAAATTTATTAACAGGCCCAAAAGGCAGCGGAAAAACACAAACAATGATTGAGCAGGCTAATGCGCAGGCTAAGAGATGCAACGGAAATGTTGTTTTTATCAAAAAAACACATCGCGACACAGCAAGTGTAGCATTTGATATCCGTACAATCTGTATGGATGATTTTCCAACAATTACTAACACAGATGAATATATCGGATTCTTATATGGTATGTACAGTTCTAACCATGATATCGAGTGTATCTTTATCGATGGTATTTTAAAACATGCTGACATTTCTCTGGAAAATATTCCGGAATTTATCGAACGACTGAAAAAACTCTCTAGCGAATGCAACATTGACTTTTATGTAAGCATCAGTGCTGCCAAAGACGATTTATCCGCAGTTAATACTGACGGTTGCACATTTTTAAATTAATGATCTGATCAGGACAACAGCAGGCGGCTTTTTGTATTCAGAAGCTGCCTGTTTTTATATGATAGGAAATTGCATTCCCCATCATGTAAAAAACCTCCGACAGGATGCACATTATAACGCTTATTTAAAAGAATGAAAAAGAGGAACAAACAATGGACAAGAACGAAAGACAAAGACTGAGGCGCCGCCGACGGAAGCTTAGAAGAATCTATCTTCACGTCAGACGCGCTGTTGTAATTCTGATTCTGCTTCTGATCTGCTTTGGAATCTTTTCCGGAATCAAAGCAATTGTACATGCAATTACCGGCTCCAGTCCGAAGACGGAACAGACAGCTCAAAAAAAGAAAAAGAAGGCACCTTCAATTGACACTTCCGGTGTAACCGTGAATGAATTTACGATCAAAGGAAAGAGTAATCCTTCCACAACTTCCCTGACTATAAGTTCCATGGGAGATTGTACACTTGGTACAGATGAACATTTTGATTCTTCGACCAGCCTGCCGACTTACTATAATCAATACGGCGCTGATTATTTCTTCAAAAATGTAAAATCCATTCTGGAAAAGGATGATCTTTCTATTGTGAATTTTGAAGGAACACTGACTACAGAGACAACGAGAGAAAATAAAAGTTACGCCTTCAAGGCGCCACCGGAATATGCACAGATTCTGTCAAACAGTTCGGTAGAAGCTGCCAATACAGCGAACAATCACAGCTCTGATTATGGCGAACAGAGTTATACCGATACAATCAAAAACCTGACCGATGCCGGTATCGCTCCATTCGGATACGATACCGTTGATATCATTAAAATCGGCAAGATCAAAGTCGGACTTACCGGTATTTATGAACTGAATGATCATCTGGATCGCGAAGAACAGGTAAAACAGAATATCCAGGCTTTAAAAGAGCACGGCGCAAATCTGATCATTGTAAATTTCCACTGGGGAACGGAAAAAGAAACCAGTCCGGACACGAACCAGCAGACACTTGCACACCTGGCAGTAGATCAGGGTGCTGACCTCGTTATCGGACATCATCCACATGTTTTGCAGGGTATTGAATACTACAAAGGCAAATCCATTGTCTACAGTCTTGGAAACTTTTGTTTTGGCGGAAACTCCAACCCAGCTGATAAGAATACGATGATCTATCAGCAGACATTCTCTTTCAAAAAGGGAAAAGTTCAGAAAAATGCGAAAGAAAATATCATTCCTTGCTCAATCTCTTCCACATCAGTACGCAACGATTATTGCCCGACACCACTAGAAGGAGATCAGAATCAGGCACTTCTGGATCTGATTAAAAACTATAACGAAGCGATTGCAAACGGAGAATTTAAAACACCTGCAAGCGACAGTTCCGATTCTACTTCCGGAACGACAGATACCACATCTGACGCTTCATCAGATGCCGGCTCAGACAGTTCCACGGATAGTTCGCCGGACAGCGCATCGGATTCTTCCGGCAGCGGCACAACAGACTCGACAGGTACAACGGATTCCTCTACTGATACTGTAGATGGATTGTAGAATCCTAAATTTTTATAAGAACACTTACCGATGTCCCAAGTATTGAAGACTATCTTCATTTGGACTGTAATGGCACAAAAGAACCGGCACACACGCGCCGGTTCTTTTTCTACCACTTTTTGTGTTAATCTCTAAGTCAGTTCTAATCTTCTTTTATTTGTCATCTGCCTGAGCATCTGTCTGGGAAGGCTCTTCTGTTTTCACAGTCTTCTCTGCTTTTTTTGTGCTCTGTGCTGCCTGCTTCTCTGTGACAGTTACAGTGTAAGATGTATTTCTTCCTGAGAAATCTGTTGCAATCATCTTAATATTCACTGTACCTGCACCAACAGCTGTTACATTTCCATCTGCATCTACAGTTGCAACATTGGTATTGTTAGATTTAAAACGTACAGTTGGAAGTGTTCCACTTGCAGGGAAGATATGAATATCACTATTCTTATAAGTATCTCCTACCTGAAGTTTTACATCTATATTTGTATACTCAAAGCTGCTGCATGTTCTTGCCTGTTCCGGTGTCAGCATCTGGATCGCATTGTGCTCCAGATCTCTGGTCCACTGCCACCAACCTCCATCATACAGACTTACTTTCCAGCCTTTTTCATATGCCATCAGAAGAGGCATTGTTGCTCTCCATCCTGTTCCACAGAAGAAGCACACCTCATTTGTCGGATATACATAGCTATCTGCCATAAAACCTTTGAATCTCTCATAAGAAATCAAAGTTCCGTCCGCATTCATATATTCTTCCATTGTGTTCGCATCATTCCCTGCACGTCCGAATACTGCTCCGGCAATCTCACCTTTTTCCTGAAGCATCGGATAGTTTCCATCCGATAATCCCTTGAACTCATCCAGGCTTCGGATACTTACAAGACGGAAATTCTTATCATTTGCAAGTTTATCTTTCAGTTCTTCTTTGGAAACAATATATTCCGGATGTGCCGGAACTGTTGTTCCGAAATCATAATTTTCATCTGTTACAGGTGTATTAACTTTTGTCTCTACTTCATATCCTGCATTTTTCCAGTTTGTAAGCGAACCATTTAACACTTTTACATTTTCAACTCCACAATACAGGAAACAGAATGCTACACGCTCTGTTGCCGGATGTGCACCATATAAGATTACCATGGTATCTTTTGTAATATTATATTTTTTCAATAATGCAGCCAGTTCTGCAGGCTCATGCAGATTTCCAAGATTCTCATCTGTATAGTCAATTGTATTATTTGCATATGCCGCATAAGTACTTGACTCTACCTGACGCACAGAGCAGTGATAAGCTCCTGGAATATGTCCTTCATTATATGGCGCAGCCTCTGTAGATGTATCAAGAATCACATAATTCTTGGATTCTTCCTGTTTTCCATCCATAACGCTCTTAATGTATGCAGGTGATACAAATACATCTGTTTTCTTTGCGCTTGGAACTTCTTCCGGTTTTGTCTCTGCTTTCTTTACTGTTACAGTTGTTTTTGCTGTCAGATATTTACCCTTGCTGTTTTTCTGAGTCAGCTTTGCTGTAATTACCGTTTTACCAGCACTTTTTGCTGTTACCGTTCCTGTGGAAGATACAGTTGCAACTTTTGTATTGCTGCTACTGAATTTTACAGGTGCATATACTCCCGCCGGACTTACTGTTGCCTTAACAATTGCTTTCTTTCCATTTGTAAGACTGAGAGCTGCCGGAATGGATACCTTACTTGGTTTCAGATCTTTTACTTTCAGTTTTACAGAAGCTTTTACTTTCTTGTTTACTTTGGATGTTGCTGTGATCGTTACACTTCCGGTTTTCTTTCCTTTTACTGTACCTTTGCTGGATACAGAAGCAATTTTCGTATTACTTGACTTGTATGTAACGCTTCTGCTTGCATTCTTCGGGCTGACACTTTTTACAGAAATCTTTGTTGTCCCCTTCACATCAATAACTTTGCTGGAAACCGACGATGTTACGGTCAATTTTTTCGGTTTCACAGTTGCTGCCTGTGCATCCACAGATGCAACTCCTGCGGATGTTACCGTTACTGCCACAGCAGCCATAACGGCAAGTGCTTTCTGGATTCTTCCTCTCATAATCCTTCCTCCTTTTTTCGTACAAGTGGTATTCTTTCATTATAGTGGTTTGTTGATTTTTTAACCAATCGGTATTATTGATAATCAACTCTATATATTCGTGTTTCCTATAATTGTTTTTCCATATAATTCTTCAATCCAAATCCATTCTCTGATTTTACTTCGAAATCGTCTTGTAAAAATACCCCCTTACTGGTTCGTCCAGTAAAGAGGGTACATATCATTTTCAACGGCTCTTCCTTCTTTGTTATTTTATTAAACTATTTTTACTGCAAAATCTGCCACTGACAGCCTCCACTAAATGTTATAGATTTAAAAGAAACTCTCGTACAACATCACCATACATGGCATTGTGATAATACAGAATATCACTGACATCACATTGATGACACTTGCGTATTTGACATCCTGGTCGTAAATCTGTGCAAGCTGCGTTACCATTGCTGCAACTGGTGCGGCTGTTGCGAGAAATACGATCATAAGAATATATTCTGCATCCGGGTGTATTTCCATACTGCCAAGAACTCCAAATGCGACCGCACCGATCACCGGATAAAAGATTAACCGGATAAAACAGATCAGATACGGCCGCTTCTGACGGAACACCCACTTTAAATCAACATTTCCAATCACCATTCCGATTACCAGCATACTTGCCGAACTGATCATATCTCCGAAACTGCTTACACATGTTCCGATCACTTGTGGAAGCCGAATCCTGGATATGAACATAAGCATTCCAAGAAACATAGCAATCATATTCGGATTCAGGAATATCTCTTTATAATTCTTTTCGTCTTTTTTGCTGATGATTCCGACTGCATGCGTCCAGAGTAGTACAGTCTGTACCAGATTATAAGCGGTTGTATAAAATACCCACTCTTTTCCAAGAACATTCCCTACCAACGGGATGAGCAGATAACCTGAATTTGAATAAATGACAGATGCCTTCTCAATCCGGTTAAAATGCAGTGGTTTTTCCATTAGCTTCGTCCCACCAATCATAACAATATGAACACAAATTGCTGCCACAACAGCAATCAATAATCCTTGTAATTTATCATCGGTTAACTCAATCTGAAACGCATCAATAATTACGCAGGGAGAACAGATGTAAACTACCATATTGGAAATGATCTTGCTGTCTGTCTCCTTGAATAATCCAATCTTGACAATGATATATCCAACAATCATTGTCAGAAACATGGATAAAATTTGTTCTGCCAGTAAGATGCTTAGTTCCATTCTGTTCTCCCTTTTTATCTATTTGTTTATATTCTCTGTATCCTTATCCTGTGTATTGCTTTCTTTGTCAGTCTCCGTTTTAAGAGACATTACTGTATTCGCCTTATCGCCTTCTTTGTACTCCAGTGAAATCGTCTGCCCGACTTCGCATTTTACGATATCGATAAAATCTACAACCGATGTATCAAAAATGTCATCGGATCCTTCCAACATAACATAGTAATGTGATGTTCCATCTATGACTGCCTGTGCAATCTTCGTGATCTTACCGGTAATCTTCTTCACATCCCGTGTGTCTTTTTCTGCTTTTTTGATACCATTCTCACCAAGCAGATTCCGGTAATTCTCTTCACACTGACTGACACTATCACCAATCGCTACAATCTGGTATTTATGGACATTTACCATAGCATACTTTTTCACCAAGCCGGCATCATCTTTTAATGCAATAAAGTAAGTCGGTTCCTTGGAAATGTTAAGCAGCAGCGGAAAGGTTGCCTCGTACTTTAAGTTCTGCACCTGACCTTCCGCTGAAGACATCGCTGACGCTTCGGTTGCGCCTTCTACCGTATAGTACTTCGTCTCCATCGTTCGCTGGTTGGCTAATACAAAGCCGACATTAGACTGGTCGCCATTGACAGATGTCACACCTGTATACATCCAGACATCATCATCCAGTGCAAGATAATTATATCCATCCGTTGTCTCCAGACAGTCCTTCTGACTCAGCACACTGTTCAAAAATCCATGTTTCAATGTGCCATAATAGTCAAAGAGCTGTACAAGAATATCTGCCGAATACGCACGGTCTACCCATGACGGTACATCCTTGATGTCATATGTCTTCGTTTCACCGGTTACTGCGTTACAGAGTACGACTTTTCCGACTGTTTCACCGCCGAACAGACCGATGTTATATTTCTTCACCGGTGCAATCCAGTATGGTACTCCGGATTCATCAATCTCAAAACTTAACTCTCCGTATATATAAGTCGGATGTGCAAATCTTAAGTGACGGTAAATATTACGGTTCAGATGTTCACTGGTCGTATACTTGATTCCTTCTTTTAATTTCACAAGTTCTGTTGTCTGTGTAGCCATATTGATCCGGATATATGCCGGAATTCCTTCTCTGCGGTTTGTAAACCACTTGATCAGATTCGCATATTTCAGTGGCGTTACACGGACCGGATTATTCTTGTAATTGATCTGGCTGTAAATGTCATCTGCCTCAAACTGAGATACCATATCTACCATACTTCCCATCTTACGATCTCCGAGAAGTGCTGCAGTATCTTTATCCAGAAGCGGAATTCTGTCATAAGACAATTCTTTTACATCTTTACTGAACTCTCCAGTCTTCACTTTCATCAATTTCTGATATTTTTTCGCATTGATGATCGGGGATGACAGTACAGAACCTACCAGATACACAATTCCAAACACAACCAACAGTCCAATCATGGAACGTAAAATCTTATTCGTCCCAAGTTCCACCCGTGTTACACGCTTTCTGACCGCATAGTAAATGATCAGGACAACAAACAGTGTCATCACGAAAAACCATGTCTGCGCCGAATGAATATTGACTGCCGGAATTGACACATAATAATAAATCGCCGCAATCGCCAGCAAAATAACAACAATCGCAAATTTACTTCTCTTTTTCATAACACCCTCCCATTCTAAAATTTCTTTCTCCAAGATATTGATGTAAAGAGCATCAGGAATGGAAAGATTTCCAGACGTCCAATCAACATATCCATACAAAATACCAGTTTTGAAAATGGAGAAAACTGTGCAAAGTTTCCTGCCGGACCAGATACACCAAGTCCCGGGCCGATATTATTCAAAGTTCCCATTACAGATCCGAGGTTTGTGGCAAAATCAAAATCATCTATAGAAACCAATAATACGGATAACCCGGCAATTCCCGCATATGCAACCAGATATACGAATACATTCTGTACAATGTCCGGATTCATCTTCTTGCCATTTATACGGATCAGGTTGACAGATTTCGGATGGACCATCTGTTTCAGTTCTTTCTTAATACTCTTAACAACAATCAAGAATCTTGAAACTTTGATACCACCGCCTGTGGATGAAGCACACGCACCAATGATCATTAGTATGATGATGATCGTCTGTGACATCGTCGGCCATTTCATATAATCGGCCGTCGAGAATCCGGTTGTCGTAATAATGGATGCGACCTGAAATGCCGCATACCGGAATGCCTTTAACGGATTGCCATATATCGATGTAATGTTCCATGTGATCAAGGCAATCGCTGTTGCTATGATCGCCAGATACGTCCGCAGTTCTTCATTTTTCCATACCGGTTTGAACTGTCTTAACAACAACAGATAAAACAGGTTAAAATTGATACCGAACAGGATCATAAATACCGTGATCACACCGTCAATATATGCACTGTCAAGCTGTCCGATACTATTAGCATAGTTCGAAAATCCTCCGGTTCCTGCAGTACTGAATGCATGGATAATACTGTCAAATGGGGACATACCACCAAAAAGCAGCAATACAATTTCTACTGCTGTCAGTGCAAAATACATTCCATATAAAATTCTCGCTGTTGCCATCGCTTTCGGCACAAGCTTATCTTTCTCTGGTCCCGGTACTTCCGCACGCATCAGATACATCGTATTCTTCTTATCAAGAGAAGTCAGAACCAGTACAAATACAAGCACGCCCATACCACCGATCCAGTGTGTGAAGCATCTCCAGAAATGCATACAGTGTGACAGCGATTCAATATCATTTAAAATTGTAGAACCTGTTGTCGTAAATCCGGATACTGTCTCAAAAAACGCATCCAGATAGTTCGGGATATATCCTCCCAGCGTAAACGGAATTGCTCCAAACATCGACCATAAAATCCATGCACTGGCAACGATGATCATACCTTCTTTTGCATAAATCTTCGTTTTATTCGGCTTTCTGATTCCGAATATAATATAAATCAATGCCAATATTGTTGCCGGAAATAAAAAGCAGGCTCCGCTTTTTTCTCCATATAAAAGTCCGACAAAAGCAGGAAGGAGCAAAAGCACACCTTCTACTCCCATCATTTTTGCCAGAATATATAAAATCATTCTTCTATTCATATTTCCACCGGCTCCTATAAAAGTATCTCATTCAGATTGCGGATCACATGATTCTTCGTAACGACAATAACGCTGTCACCAACTTTCATCGTTGTATCACCATTCGGGATGATAACCTGGCGATGTCTGCCGATACATGCAATCAGTGTATTTTTCTTTGTTCTTAGCTCTTTCAGTGGAACGGATGTATATTCACATTCCTTTCGAATGATAAATTCCTGCGCTTCTACTTTTCCGTTCACAAGACGATACATCGTCTCTACATTGGCATTACTGTAAGAATTCTTACGGGCACGAACATATCGCATGATCGCATCCGCCGTTGCACTCTTCGCCGAAATAATACTGTCAATGCCGAGTCCTTCCACCATCTGTGCCCTGGAATCTTCATTTACTTTTGCAATAATCTTATTCACGCCCTGCGTCTTTGCGAATAGAGATAAAATAATATTCTCTTCATCAAGACCAGTCAGTGAAACCATCGCATCTGCTTCGGCAATTCCTTCTTCCAGCAGCAGATCATGATCTGTTGCATCACCATGAATGATCGTTGCCTTTGGAAGTAATTCACAGAGATTCTCACATTTTTTTTCTTTGATCTCAATGATCTTCACCTGCATTCCTGCCTGCAGAAGCTGATTTGCAAGATAGAAGCATAAATGCCCTCCTCCGCAGATCAGAACATTCTTCACACGAGTACGCTTTCTTCCTAATGATTTGAAAAATGATTTCAGATCCTGATGTGCGGCCGCGATATGTAACTTGTCTCCTTCTCTTAAGACAAAATCACCATCCGGAATGTAAACTTCTCCTTTGCGTTTTACTGCACATACCAGTACTTTGATCTGGAATTTCCGGTACAGCTCTGAAAGTGCGATATCCACCAGTGGACTGTTCTCACGTACCGGATATTCAACAAGTTCTACTTTTCCCTTCATAAAAGTCTCAACTTTACTCGTCTCCGGGAACAAAAGCACACGGGCAATCTCATTCGCCGCAGTCAGCTCCGGATTAACCGCCATACTCAGATGCAGGTCTTCCTTCAGAAGATCCATCTGTCTGTAGTAAATTGGGTTGCGTACTCTGGCTATCGTATGTTTTGCTCCCAGCCTTTTTGCCAGAAGACAACTTAGCATATTCATCTCGTCCGTTGATGCGCATGCAATTACCAGATCTGCATGTGGTACGTCCGCCTGTTTCTGAACCTCTGCATCTGCACCGTTACCGGTAATGCAGAAAATATCAAGCTGGTTCAACGCGGCTTTTAACTTGCCTTCGTTCTGGTCAATCAGCACAATATCGTAATCTTCTTCCGATAATTGGACTGCCAGCTTATGGCCAACCTTTCCATCACCAATGATTACTATTTTCATTTTTCTTTCCTCACATATATTCCTTTGACAAAATTTCTTTCCTAATATAAATAGCAACCACGATTATAGCACTTTTAATATAAGAAAAAAAGCCCTTCCCAGAGCTTTTTTTCTTATTTCATAATCAAATTTTTATCAAAGATTTATTCTTCTGCTGTTCTCTTTGCAATCTCTGCTTCCTGAATGTCTGAAGGAGCCTGCTCATAACGTGCAAATTCATAAGAATAATTGCCACGTCCACCGGTCATGGAACGAAGTGTTGTGCAGTATCCAAACATACCTGTCATCGGAACATCAGCGATAATCTCCTGATATCCGCCGCTTAATGGATTCATACCAAGCACACGACCTCTTCTCTTATTCAGATCACCCATAATATCTCCGGTATAATCATCCGGAACTGTAACTTTCACAGAAGCGATTGGCTCTAAAAGAACCGGCCCGGCTTCCATGAAGCCTTTCTTAAATGCCTGGATCGTTGCTGTCTTGAATGCCATCTCAGAAGAATCTACCGGATGGTAAGATCCATCATACAGAACTGCTTTCACACCTACAACCGGATATCCTGCCAGAGGCCCTTTAAGTACAGATTCCTGAAGACCTTTTTCAACTGCCGGGAAGTAGTTCTTCGGAACAGCTCCGCCCACAACTTCTTCTTCGAATACATAAGGTGTCTCCTGATCTCCGGATGGTTCGAATCTCATCTTGACATGTCCATACTGTCCATGTCCGCCGGACTGTTTCTTATACTTCGTATCTACGTCTGATTTCTTCTTAATTGTCTCACGGAATGCCACTTTCGGTGTCTCCAGTGTGATCTCACATTTGTATCTTGCAGCAAGTTTGCTTGCCGTCACTTCCAGATGCTGGTCACCCATACCATAGATCAGTGTCTGACGGTTCTCACTGTCGTTAACACTCTTAAGTGTCACATCTTCTGCCATCATCTTCTGCAGCGCCTGGGATACTTTATCCTCATCGCCTTTGTTCTTAACAACATATTTCATATATGTATATGGTTTGGAATATTCTGTTTTTCCAAACATCAGCGGCGTTGTCTTTGCTGAAAGTGTATCACCGGTCTTTGTATTGGCAAGTTTGGCGATCGCACCGATATCACCCGCAAATAATTCGCTGACTTCTACCGGTTTGTTGCCTGACATTGTATAAATCTTGCCAAGTTTGGCTTCTGCTTCGGACTCTGCATTGTAGAGCACATCGTCCCCCTTTAATACACCGGAGCATACTTTTACGAAAGAATATTTTCCGATAAACGGATCTACCATAGTTTTGAAGACATATGCGGATTTTGCTTTTGCAAAATCATAATCTGCTTCATAGATCTCGTTCGTCTTACGGTTAATGCCGGCGCATTTTCTGCTATCCGGGCTTGGGAAGAATCTTACAATATCTGAAAGGAGGTTTGCAACTCCCTGTGCCTGGATATTCGATCCCATAGCAACCGGAACGATATCTCCGTCCATAACTTCTGTTCTCATTGCAGAACGAATCTCCTCTACAGAAAACTCTTCTCCTGCAAAATAACGCTCCATAAACTCATCACTTGTCTCCGCAACTGCTTCTAACAGTTTCTCACGGTAGATCTCCAAGTTTGGTTTACAGTAATCCGGGATCTCGCACTCTTCTCTCTCTCCGATACCAGTATAACGTCTTCCTGCGTTCTTAATAATATTAACGTAACCAACTAACTTCTCATTCTCACGGATTGGCTGGAAATGCGGTGCAATCACTTTACCATACTTATCTGTCAGATCCTGTACTACCTGACGGAAACTTGCATCATCCACGTCCATCTCTGTAACATATACCATACGAGGCAGATTATATTTGTCACATAATTCCCATGCTTTCTCTGTTCCAACCTCAACACCTGCTTTTCCAGAAACAACGATAACTGCTGCATCTGCTGCACTGACTGCTTCTTCTACTTCTCCGACAAAGTCAAAATATCCCGGTGTATCGAGAACATTGATCTTCGCTTTCTCCCATTCGATCGGTACCAGTGATGTGCTGATTGAGAACTGTCTCTTCTGTTCCTCTTTATCAAAATCACTGATCATATTACCGTCTGCAACTTTTCCCATACGAGTAGTTGCCCCTGATACATAGGCCATGGCTTCCACAAGACTTGTCTTACCGCTTCCTCCATGTCCTAATAGAACAACATTTCTAATCTCATCCGTCCTGTATACTTTCATATTAAGCTGCCTCCTTACTATAGTAAATTATCATGGGTATATTGTACTAAATTTTCTGACTAATTACAACTCTTTTATACATTTTTTACAATTTTCTTTCTTTACTTTTTCGCTTTAAAGCATCATAGCATTGACAAACACAAAAAAAGAAAATATAATAAATTTCAGAAGTTTCAAAGCCTGTTTTTTCAATCCAATAACAGGCTTTATCTATGGAAGGAGTTACTATGGACAAACAGAAAATCGGATTCATCGGTCTTGGTCTGATCGGTGGTTCTATTGCGAAAGCGATACGCCAGTATTTCCCGGATTACGAGATCGTTGCATTCGACAAAAATAAAGAAGCGCTGGCACTCGCTACACAGGAATCTGTGATCGACGTTGCAGCGACTACGATTGATGATAATTTCTATCACTGTTCTTACATATTTTTATGTGCACCGGTTTCTTTTAACAGTGCATATCTGAAGCAGCTTACCTGCTATATGCATGAGGACTGTATTCTTACAGATGTTGGAAGTGTGAAAACAAACATCCACGAAGAGGCAGAAACTCTGGGGCTTGGTAAATATTTTATCGGAGGACATCCTATGGCAGGTTCCGAGAAGAGCGGTTACAGCAATTCCAAAGCAATGCTCATTGAAAATGCTTACTATGTGCTGACACCATCTGTAGAAGTTTCCGATGAAAAGGTAGCGCGCTATGAATCATTTGTCAATGCACTGAAAGCACTGCCGGTAATTCTGGACTATAAAAAACACGACTACGTAACCGGTACGATCAGTCATCTGCCGCACATTATTGCAGCAAGTCTTGTCAACTTTGTAAAAGATACCGATACGAAAGACGAGCTGATGAAGCATCTTGCCGCCGGAGGATTCAAAGATATCACAAGAATCGCCTCTTCCTCTCCAACAATGTGGCAGAATATCTGCACACAGAACAAGGAGAATATCAGCCAGATCCTTGGCTCCTATATTGAAACACTTACAAAAGCAAAAGAACTGGTAGACGCCGGAGACGAACAAGGTGTTTACAATCTTTTTGATTCTTCCCGTACTTACCGGAACTCGATCAGTGAAACATCGGCAGGTCCGATCAAGAAAAATTTTGCCGTTTACTGTGACATCATTGATGAAGCAGGTGGAATCGCAGCAATTGCAACTATCCTTGCTTCCAATAATCTCAGTATTAAAAATATCGGCATTGTACACAACAGAGAATTTGAAGAGGGGGTTCTGCGTATAGAGTTCTACGATGCGGCTTCACAGGAAAAAGCCGGCGCACTCTTGCAGAAATTCAGGTATATTGTTTATGAGCGTTAAAGAAATCTATCCAGTAAAAGGTTTAAGAGGCGAAGTTACGATTCCGGGCGACAAATCGATTTCCCATCGTTCCATCATGTTAGGAGCAATCTCTCTTGGCACAACAGAGATCACACATTTTCTGAAAGGAGCCGACTGTCTGTCAACAATCAACTGTTTCCGGAAGATGGGCATTGAAATAGAAGAAACACCACAGAGTATCCTTGTCCACGGCAAAGGACTTCACGGTCTGTCTGCACCTGCCGACATTCTGAACGTCGGAAACAGCGGTACAACAACCCGGTTGATGTCCGGTATTCTTGCCGGACAAAATTTTGCTTCTGTTATGTCCGGTGATGATTCTTTAAATTCCAGACCAATGGGAAGAATTATGACTCCGTTAAATCTGATGGGGGCAAATGTTACGAGTATAGGCGGAAATAACTGTGCTCCGCTTCGCATCACACCGGGGAAGATTCACGCAATCTCCTATACATCACCGGTTGCCTCTGCGCAGGTAAAATCCGCAGTTCTTCTTGCCGGGCTTTACGGTAACGGTACTACTTCGGTGACAGAACCGGCGCTTTCCCGAAACCACACAGAACTGATGTTACAAAGTTTCGGCGCTGAAGTCGCTTCTACTATGCACCCGGACGGAAGTGCAACTGCCAACGTAGAACCATGTGAACAGCTTTACGGACAGAAGATCTGTGTGCCGGGTGACATTTCTTCCGCTGCATATTTTATCGCTGCAGGGCTTCTCGTTCCAGACAGTGAACTGCTTGTAAAGAATGTCGGCACGAATCTTACCCGCGCCGGATTTTTAGAAGTCTGCAAAGGCATGGGCGCTGATATCACACTGTTAAACCAGACTTACGAGGGCGGCGAAGGCCGTGCTGATGTGCTTGTCCGCACCAGCCATTTAAAAGGCACTACTATTGAAGGAAATCTGATTCCGACGCTGATCGATGAGATTCCGATTCTTGCAGTTATGGCATCACAGGCGGAAGGCCCAACCATCATCAAAGATGCTGCTGAATTGAAAGTAAAAGAAACGAACCGCATCGATACTGTTACAGAAGGTCTCCGTGCGATGGGCGCCACTATTACTCCGACGGAAGACGGCATGATCATTCAGGGTTCCAGCCCGCAAAGCGGTGGACAGCCATTAAAAGGCGCTAAGATTAACAGTTATCTTGATCACCGGATTGCCATGTCATTTGCAGTTGCCGGGTTAATCGCAGACGGTACAACACAGATCCTGGACAGCCAGTGCGTGGATGTGTCTTATCCTGACTTCTTCCAGTCGCTGGAAAACTGTATGGAAGAACAAAGAATGTGCCTTGGCACATTCTAGCGCCTGCGGCGGTCGCTTGCGACATCATCATTGTACGCCGCAGTGCGCATCCTGCCGGAGGCTTTTTATATAATAGGAAATACAATTTCCTATTATATAAAAAAGAATATGCCACCGGCAGCTTCTTATCCATTATATCTTGCAGCAAAATGCTATAACAACACTATAAGCACAGCCATCATGACTGTGCTTTTTCTGATGCACATACATTGTTACAAAAGCGTCCGATCTCGCTTATGATTTGAATATTTATACAACCCTTTGTATGAATTTCATTGAATTTCACTTCAAAACAGACTATACTTATTTTTAATTATTACTATTTTTAACGAACTTGAGGTGAGATCATGCATAAAGAATTTTTAATGGGAAATGCAGCGATTGCACTTGGTGCTGTTGCTTCCGGTGTCAATGTTGTTGCCGGATATCCCGGAACTCCATCCACGGAAGTTCTTGAAACAATTGCCAAACACCGTCCGGATGATGTCTATGTCGAATGGTCGGTTAATGAAAAAGCAGCAATGGAGCTAGCCGCAGGCGCCTCATACAGTGGCGCAAGAACACTCGTCACAATGAAACAGGTTGGTTTAAACGTTGCTTCCGATCCTCTGATGAGTCTGGAATACATCGGAGTTAAGGGCGGTATAGTAATTCTTGTCGCCGACGATCCAGGACCGATTTCCTCGCAGACAGAGCAGGATACCAGACATTTCGCAGCATTTTCCAAGCTACCTTGTTTTGATCCGTCTTCTGCGCAGGAAGCATATGAGATGATTCAGGAAGCGTATGAATACTCTGAAAAATATAACACTCCTGTATTTTTGCGCCCGACTACCCGTGTCTGTCACGGCTATGCTTCTGTATCTGTCAAAGATCCGGAAGAATATACTGTACATACGCCGGAAGGCTTTGTCAAAGACTCAAAGCGTTGGGTTATTTTCCCACGGCTTTCTTACCAGAACCATCAGAAGATAGAAGCCAGAAATGTTGAATTAGCGGATATATTTTCTTCCTATGAGAAAAATAAAATCTATCCTGCCTGTGACACTTTTGCAGACAGCAGGAAAGGAATCGTATCCGGCGGTATCAGTTTTACTTATGCGATGGAAACACTGATTGAAACCGGTATGGTCCGCCATTTGAAGATTTCGACTCCGCATCCTTTCCCAGAAAAGCTGGCAGCCCAGTTCTTAGACGGACTCGACGAAGTACTCTGTCTGGAAGAATTAGATCCTGTCATTGAGCGGGAGCTTACTTATATTTGTGGAAAATATCACCTTCCGGTAAAAATTCTCGGAAAACTGACACACAATACTGCCAACGCCGGAGAAAATACAAGAGACAGCGTAGATACCTATATCCGCACATTTCTTGATCTTCCGGTAAAGGAACAGCCAAAACTTACAGATGTCCCTCCACTTCCGGTACGTCCGCCGGTTCTGTGTGCAGGATGTCCGCACCGTGCTTCTTTCTACGCAGTAAAAAAAGCAATGCAGGGTCGCAAGACTATTTTCTGTGGTGATATTGGCTGTTATACACTCGGCAATGCCAGGCCACTTGATATGGTAGATACCTGCCTCTGCATGGGTGCAGGTCTGAATATCGCACAGGGTGTGGAAAAAATTGAACCGGATACTGCCTGCTTTGCATTTGTCGGAGATTCTACGTTTTTCGCTTCTGCGATCACCGGAGTTGTCAATGCGGTCTATAATCAGGCGAATATGACACTCGTTGTTCTGGATAATTCAACCACTGCCATGACTGGACACCAGCCGCATCCCGGTACCGGCCGCACTGTTATGGGCGAAATCGTCCAGAAAATCAATATCGAACAGGTTCTTCGCGGTATCGGCGTGCAGGATGTAGAAACAGTAAATCCACTGGATCACGAGGCGGCTGTCTCCTGCGTAAAAGAGCTCGCAGATAAGCCGGGTGTAAAAGCGATCATTTTCAAATCGCCATGCATTGCTGTCACAAAACCGGGCACCTCGATGCATGTAGATATTTCCTCCTGCATCCATTGCAAGAAATGCATCCGGGAATTGGGATGTCCTGCAATCATTACAGAAGACGGAAATGTTTCCATTGATTCATCTATGTGCACCGGCTGTGGACTTTGCAGTCAGATCTGTCCGGTTCATGCGATCAAAGGAGGTAAACAGCATGATTAAAAATATTGTACTCTGCGGTGTTGGCGGACAGGGTACCGTCCTTGCATCCAAACTTCTTGCTGCCGCAGCTATGAAACAGAATATTCCGGTTATGAGTGCCGAAACGATCGGTATGGCGCAGCGTGGCGGAAGTGTATTCAGCCATGTGCGTATCGGTGAAGGGCTCTATTCCCCGATGATCGCCGCCGGAACTGCCGATCTGATCATTGGATTTGAACCGGGCGAAACGGTCCGTATGCTTCCATACTTAAAAGAAGGCGGTCATGTTGTTGTAAGCACTCGCGCGATCAAGCCGGTAACTGCAACACTTTCAGAAAGCAATTATGATTCCGAACCAATGCTTGAATATTTAAAACAAAACGTTCCGAATCTTACACTGATCGATGCTGACAAAGCCTGTGCGGAAATCGGTTCATCCAAAGTCCTGAACATGCTTCTCCTTGGAACTGCACTTCGTACCGGTGTACTTGACTTCAACTTAGAAGACATCGAACATGTAATGCTCCGGACACTTCCGGAAAAATTCCACGCCATGAACCTTCAGGCATTAAATTATACAAAATAACCGGATATGAAACATTTCATTTACATAACAGAAAGGACAGACCTATGAAAATTACAGAAACACAAATTGCACAGGTAAACGGACAGATTCAGGCTCTTATCAAAGCCGAGAGTTTCTATGGAAAGAAACTGGACGAAGCCGGTGTTTCAAACATTTCCAGTGCGGAAGATTTCCAGAAGCTTCCATTTTCCGAGAAAAGTGACTTAAGAAATGCCTATCCACTCGGACTTATGACTGCACCGGAGGAGAAGATCGTCCGCATCCACTCTTCTTCCGGAACAACCGGACTTCCGGTCATCATCCCGTATACAGCCAAAGACGTAGACGACTGGGCGATTATGTTCAAACGTTGCTACGAAATGACTGACATGACAAATATGGATCGCATCCAGATTACCCCGGGATACGGACTGTGGACTGCCGGAATCGGTTTTCAGGCAGGCGCTGAGAAATTAGGTTCTATGGTCATTCCTATGGGACCTGGTAATACCGACAAACAATTACAGATGATGATGGACATGAAAACGACAGTCCTTGGTTCTACTTCTTCTTATGCATTGCTTCTCGCAGAAGAGATTAAACGTCGCGGTATCAAAGATAAGATTCATCTGAAGAAAGGTATCATCGGTTCTGAAAGATGGGGCGAAAAGATGCGGAAACGTATCTCCGAAGAGCTCGGCATCGAGCTGTATGATATTTACGGACTGACAGAAATCTACGGTCCTGGAATCGGTATCAGCTGCTCACATGACTGCGGTATGCATTACTGGGATGATTATATTTACATTGAAATCATTGATCCTGTAACAGGTGAAGTTCTTCCGGACGGCGAACTCGGTGAGATTGTAATCACTACTCTTGTAAAAGAGGGCGCACCGCTGATCCGTTATCGTACACATGATCTTTCCCGCATTATTCCGGGTGAATGCCCTTGTGGAAGCAAATTTCCGCGTCTGGATACGATCATGGGGCGTACTGACGACATGATGAAGATCAAAGGTGTAAATGTATTTCCAAGCCAGATTGAAGAGATTCTGAAAGAATTCAAGGAAGTATCCAGCGAATATCAGATCCGCATCTCTCATCTGGACGGCAAAGACACGATGCGTATCTACGTCGAGACAAACGGAACCGTTGATTTCCTTGATCTTGCAGACCGCATTGCTACACGTGTAAAGAGCAAGATCGGATTTACTCCGCTTGTAAAAGTTGTGGAAATCGGTCTTCTTCCGAGAAGTGAGAAGAAAACAAAACGTGTAATTGACGAACGTTATGAATAAATAATATTTTATAGCACGAAAAGCCTGCTCTTTAACAGGCTATGAAAGCTCAAAAGAAGAGCAGAATTATTACAAAGTGAGGATTCACATAAGTAATGATTCTGCTCTTTTGCTTGGTTCATCATATATAAAAAAGCGGGTGATGGGAATCGAACCCACGTATCCAGCTTGGAAGGCTGGTGTTCTACCATTGAACTACACCCGCATTTATTTTTGTTGCTCTCTGCAACGAAAATTATGATATCATAGATTCTTATAAATTGCAACTATTTTTTCAATTTTTCAAATTATTTTTTCAATTGAGTTTTCAGTTTTAGCCAGATTTTTTCACTCCGTTTTTTTATCAAAGCTACACTTCCTGTAATTACACTGGTTATTTTCCGTCTTGCTTTTCAGATTCAGCACATAGCCTTCCCCGTTTTTCACCTGGAAATCATAGTACTGCCCCTGCGGTCTTGCATATTTCTCCATCACGTTCATGATCGTTCCACCATGTACGACAAATGCAATCTGTGAAGCATGCTCCTTTTCCGCGATTTTCAATGCGGTCTCGATTCCACGGATGCAGCGGTCGCGCACTTCTTTCCTGCTCTCTCCGCCCGGAAATGGCAATGTACCGCCACTGTCAATCCATGCCTGATATCTGACATCACCGGACAATTCTTTATATGTGTGGCCTTCAAATGCACCGAAATCGCTCTCTCTTAATTCTTCTATGCATTGATACTGCTGCCCCGGATAAATCGTTTCTGCGGTCTGCATACAGCGTTTCATGGGACTGGTAAACACCATCTCCACCTGCGGGTACTGGTATTTCTTCAAGTTTTCTCTTCCAGCCTCGCACAAAGGCTCATCTGTCCTTCCGATATAGCGCTCTTCCAGATTTCCTTTTGTCTTTCCATGTCGTATCAGATAGATTTTCATCCTTTGATCACCGTTCCTATCCCACAGATTACCCTGTGCACTTCTTTTGCTTCTGCCGCAATCTGTGTGCATACCCTACCATGCGTCTCTCTATATTCTCTGTAAAATGCATCTGTCGGAACGATTCCATATCCAATTTCATCTGTGATCAACACTATCTCTGAATTTTCATACTTTAACTTTTCCACTATTTTTAAAAGTTCCGGAAGCTTTTTCCCCTCACGCATCCGGTTTTCAATATAACTGTGGAAATGATCCATTCCCTGACATGCAAAGATTGTCTCTTCTGCGCATGATATTCCTTCTACAAAATCTATACCAGGGTACATCTGTTTTGCATAATTTCGTTTTCCATGATAGGCTCCGCCTGTTATTAATATCATTTTTCTCTCCTGTTATTCTCCCACCAAAATCTGCTCCAAACACTATTGCAACCCATAGGACTTCGCGTGCTTTTGCCGCTGGCATCATCTACACACTCGTCACAATTACCGCTGCCATTGCAATTCCAAGTTCACAGATCTGCAGAAAATACCCTGCCAGATCTCCGGTAACTCCGCCAAATTTTGCACATGCCATATGATGATAATACAAAAAAAGAAGTCCTGCAACAATCACGCAGCAAAGCCCTGCTCCTCTTCCTGCCCATAATAATGCTACAATTTCCAGCACCAGATAGATGATCAATACACGAAAGGTTCTTCTCTTATCTGCACGCTCGGCAAATACTGCAACCAGACCGTTTTTCCTTGCCTGAGGAAACCGAAGTACGGATATGCCGCTTAGTGTCCGGGATAGTATGAATCCCATCCCGATCAGCCGCATGCTCTCCTCTGTCACGCCGGAATATATGCCAAGACTCAAGATGAAATAAACGCAGCCGGACAGGATTGCAAATGCTCCTGCATGGGGATCTTTAAGGATTTCCAGACGCTTCTCTTCCGATTGCCAGGAGCTTAATGCATCCTGCGTATCCAGAAATCCATCCATGTGGATGCCACCACTGATCAAAACCGGTAACACCGTCAGTACTGCCGGAAAGAACAGGCTGCCAAATGAGATTTCTCTTTCTTTTAACAGATCTGCAAACAACACGACCAGATAGGACATGCCGCCTGTCACAGCTCCCACCCAAGGGAAAAAACACATAGCATAGGACATATTTTCTTCCGTCCACTCGCTTTGTGGCATTGGTATTTTACTGTACATTGCAAATGCAATTTTAAAACTGTTCCATAATTTCTTCATCTATTTTATCTCCACCGGAATCCCATATACGACTTCCGTTACTTTCTCTGCAAGTCCGGCAAGGCTCTGGTTTACTTCCCCCAGTACTCGCTGGTAAATCTTCGTCTCTCCGCTGTATTCCATCTGATCTCCCTGAACTTCATTTGTAACGATGACAAGTAAATCCGTCTTTTCTATCACATGCCGGATTCCTTCCAGTATCTGTCTTTTTACTTTTTCAGGTTTATTCATGTTTCCTGCTTCGTCATACAGCTCATTTGCCGTCAGATTCGACATGCACTCTAACAGAATCCCCGTATTTACCGGAATGTCTGCTTTCGCAAGATCCCGGTAACATTCAAATGTCCGGAATCCTTTTCCCGCGCGCAGTCTCCTGTGTTTTATAACTTTTGTTTCCCCTTCTTTTCCATATGGAATCATCGTCGCAATATAGAGTGGCGCAGACGGATTCGTATTTTCGCTATTTTCATCATACAGATTTTTCTCGCGTTGTTCAAGCAGCCAGTTTTCTGCATAGGCTGATTTTCCACTTCCGCTTCCTCCGGTAATTACATGCAACATGGCGTTCCTCCTATATTTGCTTCTGTTTTTTCCGGAGAATCCTTTGCCGGATTTTCTTTCGTATAATCCTTGTAGTCCTCAATCTGATTCTCTGCAAATGTGCTCATTTCCTGATACACGGATAATCCAAGTTCCAGAACCGGTAAATATGCGACTGCTCCGGTTCCTTCTCCTAAACACATACCGAGATTCATGCCGTGGACATCACTGGCTTTTTCCGCTGTCAGCTCTCGCAATACCATCCCGGCCCCCGGTTCTTTTGATACGTGTGAAATCAACAGATAGTCTTTTACAGCCGGACACAGGTGCACAGCAAGAAGCGCCGCCACATCCGAAATAAATCCATCCAGCATGACAGGAATATGCTCAATTGCACCACCAAGGCAGATGCCTGCCATTCCTGCAATGTCCAGCCCTCCCACTTTTGCAAGTACATCCACCGGGTCATCTGCCCGCGGATGATGTTTTTCAATTCCCGTACAGATTGCCTGTATCTTCTTTTGCAGACCGCTGTCGTCAAGCCCGGCGCCACGACCTGTCAGTTCTTCCGGTTCTTTTCCAAGAAGCACAGATGCCACAGCACTGCTTGTCGTTGTATTGCCAATCCCCATCTCACCGATACAGAGGATCTGATAGCCTTCCTTTTTCTTATCCCGGGCAATCTGTATTCCGGTCAGGATGGCACGCACTGCTTCTCCTCTCGTCATTGCCGGTTCTTTTACGAAATTTGCTGTTCCATAGCGGATCTTAACATCTGGGACTTTTGTATCTGTAACCATGCCAATGTCAACCGGAAAGAGATCCACACCAGCCTGTCTGCACATGATCGCAGCGCTTGTATTGCCGGTCAGAAAATTTTCAGCAACAATGGCGGTCACTTCCTGTCCCGTCTGTGTGACACCTTCTTCAACTACACCATTATCCGCACACATCACAAGTAATGCTTTTTTGTCCAGATGTACATTCGGATCACCGGTCATCCCTGCAATCTGGATGATGTCTTTTTCCAGTTTTCCAAGGCTATGCAACGGCTTTGCAATTGAATTCCAGCGTTTCAGTGCGGTTTCTGCCACACATGGATCCGCCGGATGGATTGCTGTGAGCATTTTCTGCAATTCTTTCTCAAGATTATTTCCCTTTTCTGCTTTCATTTTTCTTTCTCCAATGTCTCTGTCACACGCGAAAATGGAGGTCCTGCCGTAAGACATCCCTCCATTTTCTTTTATTCCTCTTCTAAAAATCCTATCGCGATCAGAACTTCTCTTGCTTTCTCTTTGCTCTCTTTCGGTACATAGATCTCTTCCCCGCTCATGGAGTTGGTTCCGTAAATATTCAGAAGACCGGCATTTCCAAGTTCTTTTCTGAGTGCCGGAATCTGCTGATTCTCCAGCGCACCAACTGCCATCTCTGCCTGGATATGATCATACGCTGTATAGATCTTTACTAAATCATTTTCCATAATCAACGACTCCTTAACTGTCAGTTGCGTGGTAAGCTTCATCTGCGCTGTATACGTCGAATCCACTGCCTTTCAGAATATCGATCACGCGTCCCGGATCGTCACTCTTTAATACTGCTGCCGCATCCACACCATTTGCGAACGCATACATATATTCGATGTTGACTTCTCCTTCCACGATCTGGTGCATCGCTTTTGCAAGTGATCCTGTCTCGTGCGGTACACGAAGCGCCACAACATCTGTAAGCATTGCTGTGATTCCTGCTTCTTTTAAAGCTGCACGTCCTTTGTGCGGATCCGATGTGATCATACGAAGCATACCATAATCGGATGTATCTGCAAGACTCAGTGCAACGATATTGACATCATTTTCTGCAAGGACACGTAGCACTTCGTCCATACGTCCTTCGCGGTTTTCCAGAAATACTGATAACTGCTGGATTGTATTACTGATTCCCATATTGTCCCCTCCTTTTACATCTCTCTGTTGTCAATGACACGTTTTGCTTTTCCTTCACTTCTCTGGATGGTCTTTGGCTCAACCAGTTTAACTCTGACTGCAACGCCCAGTGCCTGTTTTAAGACTGCACCGACTTTTGCTTTTAGTTCGTCCAATTTACGAATCTCATCAGAGAAGTATTTCTCATCTACTTCTACCATAACTGTAAGAACGTCCAGATTATTCTCGCGGTCTACGATCAGAATATAGTGTGGAGCTACACCGCCACCAATGGACAGAAGCGCGGTCTCAACCTGTGTCGGGAATACGTTAACACCACGGATAACTTTCATGTCATCGGTACGTCCTTTGAACTTCTGGATTCTAGGAAGTGTTCTTCCACATGCACAAGTGCTGTGATCAATGCTTGTAAGGTCTTTTGTACGGTAACGGAGTAATGGCATACCTTCTTTTGCAAGTGTTGTAAATACAAGTTCTCCTGTCTCTCCGTCTGCACATGCAGAATTATCTGCCGGATTCAGTACTTCCGGATAGAAGTAATCTTCATAAACATGCATACCATTATGATGGATACATTCTAACGCAACACCTGGTCCTGTGATTTCACATAATCCATAAATATCAAAACAGTTGACATTCAGCAGTTCTTCGATCTTGTGACGCATCTCTTCTGTCCAAGGCTCAGCTCCGTTGATTCCGACCTTTAATTGTAAACGATCCACAACTCCTGCTTCTCTTGCTGCTTCTGCAAGATATAATGCATAAGACGGTGTACATGCAAATGCAGTTGCTCCGAAATCCTCCATACACATGAGCTGTCTCTTTGTATTACCTGCTGACATCGGGATCGCCATAGCGCCTAATTTTCTTGCTCCGAAATCCAGTCCCATACCTCCGGTAAAAAGTCCGTATCCATAACAGATATGAAGTCTGTCTTCTGCGGTAAGTCCAGCCATCGTAAGACCTCTTGCCACACATTCACCCCAGACGTCTACGTCTTTCTGTGTATAAGATGCAAGTGTAAGCTTTCCGGTTGTTCCGGACGTTCCCTGCACTCTGACGATCTTATCCTGCGGAACTGCAAGCAGACCGAACGGATAATTATTTCTCAGATCTTCTTTTGTTGTAAATGGAAGCTTATTAATGTCCTCGATTCCTTTGATATCTCCCGGCAAAACTCCCATCTCATCCATCTTCTTACGATAAAATGAAACATGCTCATATACGTTTGCAACCTGTTTTATCAGTCTTTCACTCTGAAGTGCTGTCATCTCATCTCTGCTCATGCACTCGATTTTCGGATCTCTGATCTGTTCTTTCCAGTTTTCTAATGATACTGCTGCCATGTCGTGTTAACTCTCCTCCTTCGTACTTGTAAAATACCTTTGTATTATAAATCGGCTTCTTCTACAATCTTAACCTCTGCTTCTTTTAATACTTTCTCTGCTTTCGCAAAATCATCTGTATTAAACACCATAACCGGTTCTTTGCCATCCCGGATAATAAACGAATAAATATAATTGATGTTCAGCTCACCTTTTGCAAGAATTGCAAGCATCTGATTTAAGTTGCCTTTCTTGTCTTCCAGTGCGACTCCCATGACTTCATGGATACGCACAACATACCCAAGTTTTGTCAGATATTCTTTTGCTTCATCCGGCTTATCTACAACCATTCGCAAAATTCCAAATTCCGGTGTGTCAAATGTTGCCACTGCACGGATATTCACTCCTGCTTCTGTCAGTCTGGAAGTTACATCCATAAGACTTCCCGGTTTATTCTCTACAAATACTGATACCTGTCTGATCATAAGACACCTCCTATAACTGATAGCCTACGTCAAAGGCTTTTTTGTTAATCTCAATTGTTTTCGGCGGTACCGTCTTCTCTATCACATCATACCAGAGCTCTTTGGAAAAATCCATGTGCTGTGCTGCAATTCCGAGTACAATTAAGTTAAATACTCTTGGATTGCCAAGTTTCTTAGATTCCTCTGTAGCATCCACTGCATAGACACGGTAATCTTTTTCCAGATTCTCCAGAATATTCTCCGGATATTCAGCTGCTCCGATCACAACCGGCATCGGATCGATTCGCCAATCATTGACGATCAGTGCACCATCTTTTTTGAGGAAATGTGCATAGCGCAGTGCTTCCAGACGCTCAAATGCGATGATCACATCTGCCTGTCCTTCTTCCACGATCGGCTCTGCTACTTTATCTCCGTAACGGACAAATGTTACAACGCTTCCTCCACGCTGTGCCATTCCGTGTACCTCGGATAATTTAACATCATAACCTCCTGCAATTGCCAGTCCGCCAAGGATTCTGCTGGTGAGAAGGGTTCCCTGTCCGCCGACTCCGACGATCATAATATTCTTTACTGCCATTATTTCTCACCTTCCTTTACTAATTCTATTGCTCCGAATTTACATAAGCTATCACACAGTCCGCATCCGGTACACATTGTATCATCAATATGAACCGTTCCGTCCTCATTCTTTGTCATTGCAGGACATCCCGGTTTCATACACATTCCACACTTCTTACATTTGTCTGCATGTGCCACGTATAATGGTTTTTTCTTCTTGCTGAGCAGTACGCAAGGTGTCTTTGTAATGATAACGGAAACTTCATCTTTCGCAACTTCTTCTTTGACAACCTGTTCCAATTTTTCAATGTCAAATGCATTGACTTCAATTACATTCTTCACACCGATTGCACGACAAAATGCCGGAATATCGATTGCATAAGTCGGATCTCCCTGCAGTGTCTTGCCGGTTGCAGCGTGATCTTGATGTCCGGTCATACCGGTTGTAGAGTTATCAAGAATCATAACCGTTCCTGTTGCTTTATTGTACATCATATTCATCAGGGAATTGACTCCTGTATGAAGGAATGTAGAATCACCAATAACAGCTACCCAATTTTTGATATATTCTTTACCTTTTGCTTTCTCCATACCATGTAAGCTGGAAATACTTGCACCCATACAGATTGTTGTATCTACTACACTTAACGGTGCAACGGCTCCTAATGTATAACATCCGATATCTCCTGCCGCATGCATTTTTAATTTATTCAGTACATAGTACACACTTCTGTGTGGACATCCCGGACATAAGATTGGCGGTCTTCCCGGTGCCTGCGCCGGCTGTTTCAGATCCAGCTTCTCTCCGAGAATTGCTTCACGGATCATATTGGCACTGTATTCGCCCTGAACAGTGAAGATCTCTTTACCTGTTGCTTTGATTCCCCAGGATTTTACCTGTTCTTCGATCACCGGATCAAGCTCTTCTACGATATATAACTTCTCTACTTTGGAAGCGAAATCTTCAATCAGTTTTCTCGGAAGCGGATTCACCATTCCCAGTTTCAGAACAGATGCATCCGGCATTGCTTCTCTTACATACTGATACGGGATACCACTTGTGATCACACCGATCTTCGTATCGTTCATCTCTACCTGGTTGATTGGAAGTGTATTTGCAACTTCAGCGAGTTCCAGATTGCGTTTTTCAATCTCGACATGGCGAAGCTTCGCATTGCCCGGCATCATAACCGTCTTGCGGATGTCTTTTACATACGGTTTGTCCGGCACTTCTACCGGATCACATAACTCTACCAGTCCCTGTGAATGTGCGAGTCTTGTTGTTGTACGGAATACAAATGGTCTGTCATATTTCTCACTTAAATCAAAAGCCATTTTCATAAATTCTTTTGCTTCTGAACTGTCAGAAGGCTCCAGTACCGGAAGCTGTGCTGCACGCGCTACCATTCTTGTATCCTGCTCATTCTGGGAACTGTAAAGTCCCGGATCGTCTGCGACAACAATAACCAGTCCGCCGTTAACTCCCATATAGGAAACAGTATAAGCCGGATCTGCCGCCACGTTAAATCCAACGTGCTTCATACAGGACATTGCACGGACACCTGCAACGGAAGCTCCGATTGCAACCTCCGTTGCAACTTTCTCATTCGGTGACCACTCACAGTACAGAGAATCCTTATATTTTACCAGATTCTCACTGATCTCTGTACTCGGTGTTCCCGGATATGCTGCGGAAACTTTCACTCCCGCTTCATATGCTCCCCTGGCAATCGCTTCATTGCCGAGCATAATTACTTTTTTATTTTCTGCCATTTTACAGTCCATCCTTTCGTAAATCTGTTACTCGTTTTGCTTTTCCTTCGAATCGTTTCAGAGAATGTGGCGCAACCAGTTTGATCTGTGTCGCAAGTCCAAGCTGTGCTTTTAATCCCTTTTTGATTCTCTGCTCCAGTTCGCTTAACTTGCTGTAGCTGTCAAGCAGTCTGTCATCTACTAATTCTACAGTAATCGTCATAACATCCAGACGGTTCTTTCTCTCTACTACGATCTCATAATGTGGTCCGATCTCCGGAATCTGTAACATCACTTCTTCAATCTGTGTCGGGAATACATTGACACCACGGATAACAAGCATATCATCTGCGCGACCGGATAAATTCTCCATGCGCACTGTAGTTCTTCCACATTTACATGGTTCGTAAAATAATCTGGTCAGGTCACCGGTTCTGTAACGGACAAGCGGAAGCGCTTCTTTTCCGAGACAAGTTACAACCAGTTCTCCTTTTTCTCCCGGTGGGAGTACTTCTTCTGTCTTCGGATCAATGATCTCAGGGATAAACCAGTCTTCATTAATATGCATACCGCAGAGCTGTTCACACTCACCTGCAACACCTGGTCCACATAATTCACTCATACCATAATTCTGTGTGCAGAGGAAATTCTCCCCCCATACTTTGTGCATCTCATCACGCATAGGTTCTGTCATACCCTCACCGCCGAACAGACCGATATGGACATGCAGATCCTTCTCCGGATCCAGTCCTCTTGCACGAATCTCTTCTCCAAGATGCAATGCATAAGATGGTGTTGCGATCAGAAGTGTTGTTCCAACATCCTGCATAAACATAATCTGCTTCTTTGTATTACCGGATGACATCGGGATGACTGCTGCTCCGATCTTCTCCAATCCGCCCTGCAGTCCGAGCGCTCCGGTAAATGTTCCATATCCAAATGCATTCTGTGCGATATCGTCTGGTGTCGCACCGCCCATACAGGCGATTCGTGCCACGTTATTTAGCCATGTATCCAGATCCTTTCTTGTATATCCTACAACGGTCGGTTTACCGGTTGTTCCGGAACTTGCATGGAAACGTACCAGTTCTTTCTTATCTACTGCAAACAGTCCTGTTGGATAATGATCTCTGAAATCTGCTTTATATGTAAATGGCAGCTTCTTCAGATCATCCAGCGTCTGAATATCTTCCGGTTTCACACCTGCTGCATCCATCTTCTCACGGTATGGTTCTACTTTTTCATAAATATAATGTACGGTCTCTTTTAACCGCTCCAGCTGGATCTTCTCAATCTCAGCTCTTGGCAGGGTTTCTTCCTTTGCCCAAATCATGTTACATCCTCCTTCATGCTACCGGGATTCTTCTCCCCAATATTACGAAAACAGGCGCAAAACCTTTACGCCTGCCACTTGTTATAGTATAGCACATTACTTTCGTAGTTTAAAGCATTAATTGAACAAAAGGCACTTTACAGACACCTTTTTATGCATGCTGCTTGCATGTATATTCATCAACTTCGATTTTGAAAACTCCAACTGCATCTGCAAGCTTCGGATTCTCACTGAAGTCTTTGAACTCTTTACCGGTCTGATGTTTCATGATCGCTGCCAGAGCCTTGCATTTTTCTTCCTGATCTTCTACGACAGATGCCTTGCCACTGCCGATAATACTTGCATAATAGTAGCTGTACTGGCATGCAACTTTTCCTTCAACGAGTTCATCCTTGCAGTCCATCTCAAATCCAACATATGGATTTTCTTTTATTAAGTCCAGTTTCTTGCCTTCTTTTGCTCCATGCACATACATTGTCAATTTATCTGTTTCTATTACAAGCCCAAAGTTTACAGGCACTACATATACGCCCTTTCCATCCTGGATTCCAATTCTTGCTACTTTACATACATGCAGGATTTCCATCTGTTTTTCTCTGTCTGTGACTTCTCTGTCTGTTCTTCTCATCTTGTGAACTCCCTTCTTCCTGTATATTATTATGCCATACGAATTGCTCCATACTTCACACTTCCACAATTCTACTCGTATATCATGATTTAAAAATAAACACTGGCATCGGCGGATTATTTTTTCTATTATAATACTCATTTGCGATCACTGTATATTCTCTTGACGGCAGTGTACGCAGCAGATTCAGAATTGCATCTTTTTCTTCAAAACCGGTATCGCCGCCACTGTATATGCAGAGACTCATCATCCCTCCATGCTTCAAAAGTTTCAATCCTTGCAGGATTGCCTGCATACTGGTTTCAGCATGGGTTGCAACCTTATGATCTCCCCCCGGCAGATATCCAAAATTAAAGCAGATCACATCCACAGTCTCTTCTCCTGCATATTCTGCCATATGCTCATGTCCGCACAGACAAAGCTCTGCCCGGTCTGCAAGTTCTTCTTTTGTAAGACGCTCTTTTGTAAGATGGAGCGCTTCTTCCTGCACATCAAATGCAAGAACATGTCCATTTTCACCTGCAAGTCTGCATAAGAAGGCGGTATCTCCACCTTTTCCCATTGTTGCATCGATATACAGGCCTTCTTTTACTGCCTGCGATTCTATGATCGCCTGACACCACTGTGTAATCTGTGACTGTCTCATATCTTTTACTCCGTTCTGCGATTGTTATATAAAAACATTGCTACTGCCATCAGACAGATGACTGCATAGCCGATCCAGCTTAACAGATCCGGAATCTGTTCGAAGAAGAAAAATCCAAGTCCTGCCGAGAAGATAATCTGTGAATAATCATAAACAGAGATCTCTCTCGCCGGAGCATAGCAATATGCTGCTGTAATAGAGAACTGGCCTCCTGCCGCCGACAATCCTGCAAACAGCAGAATCCCGATCTGTGCAAGACTCATCGGATGATAGTCAAAAAGCAGCCATGGCAACGTCACTACACAGGAAAAGGTAGAGAAGAAAAATACAATAAACGGTCCTTTTTCTCCCCGCTCTCCAAGTTTTCTTACCATCGTATATGCCGCTCCTGCACCGATTCCTCCACACAGTCCGATCAGGGAAGGGAGCAGATCCATATTGCTGAATGTCGGTTTGATCACAAATAAACTTCCCACAAACGCACCGATTACAAATAATCCCTGTGGCACCGTAATCTTTTCTTTTAACAGAAAGTAGCTGAAGATTACTGCAAAAAATGGAGACATCTTATTTAACATCGATGCATCTGCCAGCACTAGATGATCTACTGCATAGAAATTACAGAGGATTCCAATCGTTCCACAGATGGATCTTCCAAGCATATAGCCTAAATTTTCTTTTTTACAGTGAAATGGTACTCCATTCTTCATTAATATAATGCCGGCAAAAATGGCCGCCACAAAATTTCTAAAGAAACTTTTTTGTATCGGTGGTAGATCTCCTGCCATTCGTACAAAGAAACTCATCAATGCAAAACAAAAAGCTGACATGATAATACATATAATTCCTTTGTACCGTTTCTTACTTTCCATGTCTTACTGACTCCTTTATCTTTTTTACTTTCTTTTCATTATATTTCTGTAATGATGATTTAAAATATCCGTTTAAAAATCAAACAATGATAACTGGTTGGATTCCGGCAGTTCTCCAAACAATCCAAGATCATTCATCGTATCAATAACCGTCTTACTTGCTTTTGTACGCTGTCTGAAATCATCCCTGGACAGATATGGACCATCTTTTGCGGCAACTTCTACTGCCTCTGCAGCCTTATCTCCCATTCCATCAATCGTAGAGAACGGCGGCATCAGTTTTCCGTCAATGATCTGGAACTTTGTCGCTTTCGCTTTATAAATATCGATTGGCATAAATTCAAATCCTCTCGCATACATTTCCTGCACGATGTGCATATCCTTCATCTCATCCTGCTCTTTATTCGTAAGCGAGGAAGATCTTCTTGTATAGTCATTGATATAATATTGCAGCTTTTCCTTACCCTGACACATTTTTTCATAAGAAAATGCATTAGCACGGATTCCAAAATAAGCGCCATAATATGCCAGCGGATAATTAACTTTACAATAAGCAATTCTGTATGCCATCATGACATATGCAGCCGCATGGGCTTTCGGAAACATATATTTGATCTTCTCGCAGGAACCGATATACCAGTCCGGTACATCATGGTCGATCATATCTTTCTTAAAGTCTGGCCACTCCTTACATTTTCCCTTTGCTACTGTTCCCTTTCGCACACGTTCCATAATCGTAAAGGATTCCTCACTGTCCAGTCCTTTATTGATCAGATACGTCATAATATCATCTCGCGTACAGATTGCTGTGGAAATCGTTGCCTTGCCACTCTTGATAAGATCCTGCGCATTATTCAGCCATACATCCGTTCCGTGAGACAGACCGGAGATACGGATCAGATCCGATAACGTCTTTGGTTTCGTATCGACAACCATCTGGATAACGAAATCCGTTCCAAACTCCGGAATACCAAGGCAGCCAACCGGACAGCCTCCGATATCATCCGGTGCGATTCCAAGCGCCGATGTATCGTGGAAGAGTGACATTACGTCCGGATCATCCAGCGGAATATCCGTCGCTACAAATTTGTGATCTGTTTCATTGTATTCATTGTCCATCGCCGGTGAGCTGATATATTCCTCCAGCGTCTTGATCATTGTCGGATCATCATGTCCGAGAATGTCCAGCTTCAATAAGTTGTGATCGATGGAATGGTAATCAAAATGTGTTGTGATAATATCTGTTGTCATATCATTTGCCGGATGCTGCACTGGAGTGAACGAGTTAATATCCTCACCCAGTGGAAGTACGATAATACCACCCGGATGCTGTCCGGTACTTCTGCGGATACCGGTACATCCACCTACAATACGATTGATCTCACAGGTTCTCTTTCCCTGTCCGCGCTCTTCATAATAATTCTTCACATAACCGAACGCTGTCTTATCTGCCAGCGTACCGATCGTTCCGGCACGGTAAGTCTGACCTGCTCCGAAAATAACTTCTGTATATTTATGCGCATTACTCTGATAGTCACCGGAGAAGTTCAGGTCAATATCCGGCTCTTTATTTCCTTTGAATCCAAGGAAAGTCTCAAATGGAATGTCAAAACCATCTTTGATCAACGGTGTGCCACATTCCGGGCAGTTCTTATCCGGCATATCCCATCCACAGCCTCCGGCATACGCACGCACTTCATCCGAATCAAAATCACTGTAATGACAATTCGGGCAGTAATAATGGGGGCTTAGCGGATTAACTTCCGTGATTCCCGCCATCGTAGCAACGAAAGAAGATCCTACGGATCCACGGGAACCTACCAGATAGCCGTCCTCATTTGATTTCCATACCAGCTTCTGTGCGATAATATACATAACAGCGAATCCGTTGGAAATAATAGAGTTCAGCTCTCTCTCCAGACGTTCCGTAACAACCGGTGGAAGTTCCTCTCCATACATGGAGTGCGCTTTATTATAACAGATCTCACGCAACGTCTTATCCGAATCCGGGATAACCGGCGGACACTTATCCGGACGCACCGGGGAAATCCGTTCGATCATATCGGCAATCCGGTTCGGATTCTCTATTACGATTTCTCTTGCTTTCGCAGAACCGAGGTATTCAAATTCTTCTAACATCTCATCCGTTGTGTGCAGATACAGCGGCGGCTGGTTATCCGCATCCGGGAATCCCTTACCCGCCATAATGATCCGGCGGTACACTTCATCTTCCGGATTCAGAAAATGCACATCACAGGTTGCCACAACCGGCTTATTGAACTTTTCACCTAACGCAATAATCTTCCGGTTGATCTCACGCAAATCTTCCTCACTGTTTACCTTCGTAATCTTCGGGCTGTCGATCATGAATTCGTTGTTTCCAAGCGGCTGTACTTCCAGATAATCATAGAAGTTGACAATTCTGGAAATCCGCTGTTCAGACTTATCATTTAAGATTGCCTGATACAGCTCTCCCGCTTCGCAGGCGCTTCCTACAATCAAGCCTTCTCTGTATTTTGACAACTCACTCTTCGGAATACGCGGGCGTCTCGCATAAAAGTCCAGATGTGACTCCGACACCAGTTTGTAAAGATTCACACGACCGGTCTGGTTCTTTGCAAGAATAATTACATGATAGGACGGTAATTTCCTGATCGCATCCTTATTCTGCGCTCCAAACTGGTTTAATTTCGTCAACGTCTTAATATTTCTGGCGCGCAGCATTTCCACAAATTTTACGAAAATCTCTGCCGTCGCTCCCGCATCATCAACAGCGCGGTGATGATTTTCCAGAGAAATGTGCAGTGCATTCGCCACAACATTCAACTTAAACTTCGATAAAGTCGGCAGTAAGATTCTCGCCATCGCTACCGTGTCTACCGATGTAAAATCCGGTGTGATGTCCTGATATCTGCAATTCTGTTCAATAAAGCTTACATCAAAGCTTGCATTGTGTGCCACCAGTACCGCATCTCCGACAAATTCGAGAAACTGAGGCAGGATCGTCTCGATATCCGGCGCTTCCATAACCATGTCATCGGTAATGCCCGTCAGGTTCGTAATTTCAAACGGAATCGGCACTTTCGGATTGACAAATGTACTGAATTTGTCAGTAATCACTCCATTTTCCACCTTTACAGCACCAATCTCGATAATCTTGTCCTTGATTGAGCTGAATCCGGTCGTCTCAAGGTCGAATACTACATATGTGTCATTCAGGCTCTGCCCTTTTTCATTCACTGCAACATCCTGCAGATCATCAACCAGATAACCTTCCACTCCGTAAATCACCTTAAATGGATCGTCTTTATCCAATCCTTCAATAAAATGATTGGCAATTGGGAATGCCTGTACCACGCCGTGGTCTGTGATTGCGATCGCCTTGTGTCCCCATTCATGGGCACGCTTCAGAATATCAACTACCTCAGAGACACCGTCCATATCGCTCATCTTTGTATGGCAGTGAAGCTCCACACGTTTCTCCGGCGCAGTATCCATTCTGGATTCTGTGAAATCACTGATCTTGCGGATTCCGGTTACCGAACCGATTGTCAGTTCTCCGTCAAATTTATCGATCGTTGTTACACCCTTGATTTTCAGAAAAGCGCCTTTCTTGATATCACCTAATACATCTGGGAGCTGCTCATTTCTTACAAACATCTTAACCATGATCGTATCGGTAAAATCTGTCACTGCGAACATGACAATTGTCTTCTCATTACGGATCTCACGGGTATCAAATTCAATGACTTTGCCACGGAAGGTAATCTCACCCATCTCACCTACAACTGTGGATAACTCGATCGGATCATCATCAAAATCACGTCCATAGAGCAGATTCGGATCGTCCGGATTCCGCTTAAATGGAGAAAACCGCTCTTTTTTACCAAAGTTTCCGGAAAATTTCTTACCCTTTCCACCAGTCATTGGTTTTGATGCAGACTTTTGCACCGCTGCTGCTTTCTTTTCCTCTTTTTTCGTTTCTTTTTTCTTATCTTCGTCTGAAGCTTCCGCTTCCTGAGTGGCATTTTCTTCTCTCACTGCCGCTGTGTGTTCCAGAATTGCTTCTACTTCCTGCTGAATCTTCTGGTCATTATATTTTAATTTGCTGTCTTTTGCTTTCTTATATGTAACGTGTACTTCAATCGGACAGCAAAAACGCTCTGCAAATATCCGCTCCAGATAATGTACGAGATGCTCTTTCTTGCCCTTTGCAACAATTGTATCTGTAAGCTGGAGTCTCAGTACATTTTCCGTATCAAAAGACCACGTAGCGCTCTGCATCATGCTGCGCTCTACGACACTCTCCGTCCCCAGTTCTTCCAGAATACTGTCCAGATACTCGTTAAGCAGATTCTCCGGCGTATACTGTGCCGATAAATGATACTGCTCTTTTACCTCTATCTGGAGTCTGTTTTTTCCGAATAACTGCTCCTTTACCATAGATTCCACACGGTAGATCATCTTCTTCTGAAGCAAATGTGCACTTTCTATATGAATACGGACAAAGTCACGATTAGAATTCGTCGTGACTTTGCTAACTTCTACGTCCTGTAATAACAGACGCATATCATCTTTCACCTTTAATGTTGGAAATACTTCAAAAAATTTTTTATTCATTCCAGTGTAAAAGCTCCCATCTTAATGTTTCTAACAACTCATCTTCTTTTACTTTCTTCACAATCTCGCCCTTCTTGATCAGAAGTCCTTCTCCGATTCCTCCGGCGATTCCTATATCTGCTTCTTTTGCTTCTCCCGGTCCGTTTACGACACAGCCCATCACCGCAACTTTGATATCAAGCGGAATATCAGCTACCATCTGCTCTACCTGATTTGCAAGACCTATGAGATCGATCTTCGTTCTTCCGCAGGTCGGACAGGACACAACTTCGATTCCACCTTTACGAAGTCCGAGTGTCTTTAAAATTAATTTTGCAGACTTGATCTCTTCTGTCGGATCTCCGGTCAGTGATACACGGATCGTATCTCCGATTCCCTGATGCAGAATCAGACCGAGCCCAATGGATGACTTAATATTTCCGGCAAGTAAAGTACCGGACTCTGTAATACCTACATGTAATGGATATTTACACTGGTCAGCGATCAGCTCATGCGCTTTCACACACATCAGTACATCGGAAGATTTGATGCTGACAACCAGATTGTCATAGCCCATCTCTTCAATCATATGTACTTTATCCATGGCACTCTCAACCAGGCCTTCAGCTGTAACGCCACCGTATTTCTCTACCAGATTCTTCTCCAGAGAACCGCTGTTTACCCCGACACGGATTGGGATGCCATGTTCTTTTGCCTTATCTACCACTGCCTGCACGCGGGATGCATCCCCGATATTTCCCGGATTGATACGGATCTTATCTGCGCCATTCTCAATCGCAGCAATCGCCAACCGGTAATCAAAATGAATGTCCGCCACCAATGGAATATGAATCTGCTTCTTGATTTTTCCAAGTGCTTCCGCCGCTTCTATCGTCGGCACAGCGCAACGAATAATCTCACATCCTGCTTTCTCCAGCGCATGGATCTGTGCAACCGTTGCATCTACATCTTCTGTCTTCGTATTCGTCATAGACTGAATTGCAATCGGATTTCCTCCACCAATCTTCACATTTCCAATCTGTACTACTTTCGTACGTTCTCTTGTCATAATTTCTCTCCTTAACCGCAATTATTCTGTTTCTTTTCTCTCTAAATGTCGGAAAAACCCTCTATCACCCGTTTCTTTGAACAGGAAAAATAGAGGGATCTTAATTATTCCTTATCTAATACCATCTGATCGCCATATTCGCTCTCCGTAAGTGTCAGACATTCCCGGTCAACACTGTACGTGTAAGTCGATGCCAGCGATTCAAGAGCTGTCTCCAGATCATTTTCGCTATATGCACCCTTAGACTTATCAGCTACGCTTTTTAACTTCGCGTCATCATAGGAAAATGTAATCGTCTTCGCATCCTTATCAATCGAATAAGCTAAAGGCACTTCTACTTTGTCCTGCTCCTGGAAATCTAACAGCGTCACATCTGCCGAACCGCTGCCATGGATACTCAGATCCATTCTTCCATTCTCATCCTTCCAGTTTCCTTCTACCGGATTGGAAGTGAACATCTTCGTCAGCAGGAAGATTGCAATCAGGATGATCAGCGCAGTTGAAACCAGTACGACTGCCCTCCAGATTCTGCTTCTTTGTTCTTCATCATTCTTTGCTATAAACATCTATCTTCGTCCTTCCGTATAATACTAATATGCTTTATACAAATTATAAGTTTTTTCCAATCGGGTGTCAATGGCAAGCGCCTTGTGTCTTTTCCAAAATAATGTTCCCTCTATTGAATTTTCTTAGTCATAATGGAGATTTTTTATTTTGGGGAATTAGCATCCGGTGAAATTTCTTGTCTGTCCCTGTATAAATAACTTTATTCCTCCATCTCCACTACGAGATAAAAGCCTCTCTCTGTCTTCTCGATTTCCTTGATAACCCCTTTTCGGGACATAATACGCTCTCTTGTACGGTAAATGCCGGACATTGCAACTGACGGCTCTACCAGATAAGTATACTGACCGGTCACGGCGCTTCTTTCGCTGATCACAACCTCCTGACCTTCTTCAACCAGTCCTTCTCTTTCCATCTTAAATCTTTCCTGACGCATAATATCGCTTCCTTTCCATATAATAAATTTATGATGCCAGCTGATTTGTTCCTTTCATGTCTCATTTGTGTTGCGTTTCGGAACTTTTATTCTGCTTATTGTTGAGTCTCGGCACATTCTATGTTCTTTATCGAAACAATTGTTAAAATACATATATATTATCCAATATCCAGAAAGGCGGTAACGTATTATGGCATCATTCGCTGAAAAATTAAAAGCTTTACGCGGGCAAAATCATATGACACAGGCTCAGCTTGCCGCCGCTTTAAATGTTGCACGTTCTACTGTTGCCGGATATGAAACAAAAAGCCGAGAACCTTCCCATGACAAACTGAATGTTATGGCAGATTTGTTCCATGTCAGTGTAGATTATCTGCTTGATGATTCCCCTGTTGAAATTACCACTTTTGATGAGCCGCACACTTCGCAGACCGAAGCGCTCCTGCTTACAAGATACCGTAAGCTGTCACTCCAATCGAAAAAGGAGTTGTTACATTACTTGGAACTCTTAGAGTCCTGGGAAACAACTTCCCACTTAAAAATACAATAATACGTATACCAAAACCGAGATTTTAGTATACGTATTTTTTATTTTCCTATTAACATTCTTCTGCTATCTTCAGAATCAGATCTCTTGTATCGTCCCATCCAAGACACGGATCTGTAATTGATTTTCCGTAAGTCATATGATCACAGATGTCCTGTCTTCCTTCTTCCAGATAGCTCTCAATCATAACACCCTTTATCATATCTTTGAGAGCCGGATTGTATCTTCTGCTGTGCAGAATTTCGCTTGTAATACGGATCTGCTCTTTGAATTTCTTATTCGAATTTGAATGGTTGGCATCTACAATAATTGCCGGATTCTCCAGATCTTTTTTCTGGTACAAGTCATATAAGCGGATGCAGTCTTCGTAATGATAGTTCGGAATACAGGTTCCGTATTTATCTACACCACCACGCAGAATCGCATGTGCATAAGGATTACCGCTTGTAGACACATCCATTCCGCGATAAATATAACGATGTCCTTTCTGTGCTGCAACAATGGAATTTAGCATAACCTCGAGATTTCCGCTGGTCGGATTCTTCATTCCTACCGGGATGTCCATTCCACTTGCTGTTAATCTATGCTGCTGATTTTCCACAGATCTTGCACCGATCGCCTCATAAGATAAAATATCATCCAGATAACTTCTGTTCTCCGGGTAGAGCATCTCATCTGCCGCTGTAAGCCCTGTCTCTTCCATTGCTCTTAAATGCATCTTACGAATGGAAAGGATTCCGGCGTACAGATCCGGTGCTTTCTCCGGATCTGGCTGATGCAGCATTCCTTTGTATCCTTCCCCGGTTGTCCTCGGTTTATTTGTATAAATACGCGGGATCAGGATCAGACGATCTTCGACCTCTTCATTAACTCTCGCAAGACGGTTTACATATTCGCATACCGCATCTTCATTATCCGCGGAGCACGGTCCGACAATTACAAGGAATTTATCGGATTTACCGGCAAATACATCCTTGATCATCTCATCTCTTTTTTCTTTAATGTTTTTTAATTTATCCGACAATGGATATTCTTTTTTTAATTCCGCCGGTGACGGAAGTTCTTTATTAATTCTGACTGCCATTTTTTATCATCTCTTCTATCTGTTCCGGTTCCGGCATGGAACGGATAGCTCCTTTTTTTAATGTAATAAGCGCTGCGCCGGCATTCGCGTACTGAAGGATTTCCTCCAGATTTTCTTCTGTGAGATTATCGATTCCATATTTTAACACACCATTGATCGCACATCCGCAGAATGTATCCCCCGCTCCGGTTGTCTCTATCGCTTTCACCGGATAACCCGCTTTTTCTACACGCATATCTTTGTAATATGCACGGCTTCCGTCTTTTCCCATTGTCAGGAAAATGAGTGGAATGTGATATTTATCCTGTAAATACTGAATTCCCTCATCATAGTCTTCTTTTCCGGATACAAACTGGATCTCATTATCAGATATTTTTAACACATCACACTGTGTAAATCCATATTCCATCATCTCTTTTGCTTCATCCAGAGATTTCCATAACGGTGGTCGTAAATTCGGATCAAATGTGATCAGACATCCTGCTTCTTTTGCAGTCTCAAGCGCTTTCTTTGTCGCTGTGCGAACCGGCTCATCTGTCATGGACAATGTACCGAAATGAAATACTTTTGATCCGCGAATCAATTCTTCATCAACTTCTTTTTCTTCCAGCATCATATCTGCACCTGGTTTACGATAAAAAGAGAATTCCCTGTCTCCGTCCGGAAATGTATGAACAAAGGCAAGTGTTGTCTTAATCTCTTCATCCAAGATCAGACCTTTTGTCTCAATCCCGATCGCATCGATCGTATCTTTTAAAAGTCTTCCAAACTGGTCATTTCCAACTTTTCCAATAAAAGCAGTCTTTCTGCCAAGCTTGTTCAGCATTGCAAGAACATTGCATGGCGCTCCGCCCGGACATGCTTCAAACAGACCGTTTCCCTGTTCACTCTCTCCGTTTTTCGTAAAATCGATCAGCATCTCGCCCATCGCTGTTACGTCATAAATCTTATCCATAATAGTCTCTCCCGTTTTTCTTCTTTTCTCTATCCAAGCAAATGTACGCCGCCAAGCAGGACATAAGAAACAAACCACATAATGACAGTTGCCATACAGATTCCAAGCATGATTGCCGGAAACGCTTTTTTAAATTTTATTCCCAGAAGCGCTGCGATCAGAGATCCTGTCCACGCTCCGGTTCCCGGAAGTGGAATACCAACAAACAGTACAAGTCCCCAGAACTCATATTTCTCGATCTGGTCTTTTTTGCTCATTGCTCTTGTTTCCAGCTTTTCCACCAGTGGTTTCAGCTTCTTCGTTCCTTTCATCCATGCAAAGATCGGTGTGATCAGAAGCAGAATAAAAGGCACCGGCACGATATTTCCAATAATTGAAAGCGGAATTGCTTCTGCTACCGGCACACCGAGAATTGGTCCTGCAACAAGTAATGCACCACGAAGTTCTACGATCGGAATCATGGAAATGATAAAGACGATTGCTTCTTTTCCCATGCTTCCTCTAAGGGCATGTATCAGGCCCTGCACTAAAGTTTCTGTCATATTCTTCTCCTATTTATTCATATATCTCTTAAGAAATGAAAACATTGTTTCCATCTCTTCTTTTGTTCCTATTGTAATCCGCATGTACTGCTCGATCCGTCTGCTTCCCCAGAAACGCACATAAATATTCTCTTTTTTCATTGCTTCAAAAAGTTCTTTTGCATCGTATTCGGGATGTTTTGCAAAGATAAAGTTCGCCTTGGAATCAAGGAACTCAAATCCAAGTTTTGCCAGCTCTTCTTTTGCCCATTCTCTTGTCTCGATAATTTTATGCACCGTTTCTTCAAAATGTGCACGGTCTTTTACAGCTTCGACACCGCAGACCAATGATGTCTGGTTCATCGTATAAGAGTTAAATGAATACTTTACATCATTCAGGCATTTGATCAGATGCGGATTACTGATCGCATATCCGATCCGCATGCCTGCCATGGATCTTGCTTTTGAAAAGGTCTGCACAACGATCAGATTATCGTACTTGTCAATCAATGAAAGTGCTGACTCTCCTGCAAAATCAACATATGCCTCATCTACAATTACAATCACATCCGGATTGTGTCGGATAATATCTTCCACTTTATCAAGTTCCTGATAAAGCCCGGTCGGCGCATTCGGATTCGGAAAGATCACACCTCCATTTTCTCCGTAATAATCTTCCGGAACAATCTCAAAATTCTTATCCAGCTCCTTGCACGTATATGGGATGCGGTACAGGTTCGCCCATACTTCATAAAATGAATACGTGATATCCGGGAAAAAGATTGGCTTATCCGAATTAAAAAATGTCAGGAAACACATGGATAACACATCATCCGATCCCACTCCTACAAATACCTGTTCCTCTCCGACATTATAAAAATCTGCCAGTTCTTTCACAAGAATATCTGCTGTCGGATCCGGGTATTTGCGGAGAAGATCCGTATTCATAGACTCCAGCGCTTCTGTCACACCTTTTGCCGGCGGATACGGATTCTCGTTTGTATTTAATTTAATTACTTTTCCGGTCGGCTGTTCTCCCGGAACATACGGTTCTACTTTCCTTATATTCTCTTCAAATGAATACATAGACTCTCCTTTATCTGTACATCATTAACAACTGCCTAGATACATTTCATCTCTTTTGCAAGCTCTTTGAACTTCGGAAGAGAATTTACAATTGTTTCATAAGATACACAGTATGCAAGTCTTACATATCCAGGGCATGCGAAAGAGCTTCCCGGAACGAGGAGCAGATTGTATTTCTTCGCAATGCTGCAAAATTCCTTCTCATCTGCAATTGGGGATTTTACAAACAGATAAAATGCTCCCTGTGGTTTGATACACTCAAATCCGCACTCCAGAAGTCCATTGTATAAAGTCTCTCTGTTTCTGTCATAGAAAGACAGATCTGTCTTCTCGTTAATGCATTTTGCAACGACTTTCTGCTGCAATGTCGGTGCATTTACAAATCCGAGAATACGGTTTGCTACATTAGCTGCTGACAATACCGTTTCACTGTCTGTTACTTCGTCTGGAATCACAAGATATCCAATGCGTTCTCCAGGAAGTGATAACGACTTACTGTAAGAATATCCTACGATCGTATTGTCATAATACTTCGTCAGATATGGCACTTCCACTCCATCGTATGCAAGTTCACGATATGGTTCGTCAGAAATCAGATAAATCTCTGTTCCGAATTCTTTCTGTTTTGCTTCCATGATCGCTGCCATTTTTTTAATTGTATCTTCTGAATATACAACACCTGTCGGGTTGTTCGGTGTGTTCACAATGACTGCTTTTGTTTTTGCTGTGATCTTCTGCTCGAACTCATCAAGCTTCGGCTGGAACGTCTCTTTATCTGGTGAAATTTCAACCAGTACTCCGTCAAAGTTGTTCGTATAAGAACGGTATTCTCCGAAATATGGTGCAAATGCAATTACTTCATCTCTCGGATTTAATAGTGTCTTCAAAATAACATTTAAGCCACCTGCTGCCCCTACTGTCATGATGATATTCTTTCCTTCAAAAGAAGTTCCGAATCTCTCATTCAGCGAATTTGCAATTGTCTCTCTTACATCTGCATAACCGCTGTTGCTGTTTGTGTAGCCATGCAGTACGATCGGATCACTCTCACTTACAAGCTCGATAATCGCTTTTTTTACTGCTTCCGGAGCCGGCACATTCGGATTGCCAAGGCTGAAATCAAAAACGTTCTCTGCCCCGTATATCTCTGCCAGTCTGTTACCTTCTTCGAACATCGCACGAATGGCAGAACTGTTTGCTACCATTCCTTTCATCTTCTCTGCAATCATGTTACACACTCCTTTTTATTATTTATTTTCTTGTCACAGTGCCTTTTTCCACCATGAACACCGGACGGTAGGACATCTTTGCCTTTCTTAAGCCTTCTGCCCCGGTATCTTCTTCTCTGTTTACATATTTGTAATCCATGCACTCATGTGATACAAACTGCTGATTGATCATAGGATATGCCCCCTGTACTTCTGCATATGCTTTCTCAATATGCACACCAAAAGTATCTGAACAGATTGGTTCTCCTACCGTAAAGGCTGCTACTTCTCCATCAATACGGAGTACACCGCCTTTCAGACCCAGTTCTTCAAACAATCTGAGTGAATTCAGTGTCACACAGATCTCTGCATTCTTCTCCAGATCTTCCTCACAACCGTTTTCATTTCTCCATTTTAATGCCATCTGGAAACAGTCTTCCACATTATCCTTTGTCATCGGTTCGTAGCTCCAGCGGTCTTCATACATAATTTTAAATTTATTAATATGGTTCCGCTTGCCATGTAATTTTTTACCGGATAAGGTTGCCAGCTTCTCAGTCTCATAAACATAATCCGCCTGGTCACGGTCATACTCGATCTGGTATCTGTCCGGGAACCATTCCTGCAAACGTTCAAAATTATCCGGTGTCACATTATACATGGAAAATGTACGTCCCCGGTCTTCGCAGTATCTTTCCAGAACCGGGATCACATTCTTCACATCCTCATCTTTTCCTGCCGGAAAAGCAAAGGCAATGTGATTCTCGTCCTCACTTTTGAATACAAGTGTATTCTCTATGACTGCCCATTTTACCGGATACTGTCTTGACCAGAGATACAGATTTACAAAAGTTCTCTCGCAGCTCCGGCTGGTATGATGCCTGAAATAGTGATCAATGATCTCTTTGTCTTCCAGTGCTGCCTTTTTAAACTGATATTCTTCCATAATCTTCCTTCTATATTTTGTTCATTTATCTCGTTATAAACAATTCGTATAATTTTTACTCTTCGTTCATATTCGCAAGCTTTGCTGCCTGGTCTGCTGCTGTAAGGCTGTCGATGATCTCGTCCAGATCTCCATTCAGAATAGAGTCCAGTTTATGCAGTGTCAGCTTGATACGGTGATCTGTTACTCGTCCCTGTGGGAAGTTGTAAGTACGGATCTTTTCAGAACGGTCTCCTGTACCGATCTGGCTTCTTCTTGCTTCTGCTTCAGATGCCTGTTTCTTCTCCATCTCCAGATCGTATAATTTGGAACGTAACAAACGGAAAGCTTTTTCCTTATTCTGTAACTGGGATTTCTCTGTCTGGCTGTAAATCACGATTCCTGTCGGGTAGTGAGTCAGACGTACCGCAGAGTCTGTTGTATTGACACACTGTCCACCGTTACCGGATGCACGCATAACGTCAATACGGATATCTTTGTCATCAATCACTACGTCTACATCTTCTGCCTCCGGCATGATCGCTACCGTGATCGTGGATGTATGGATACGCCCGCCGCTTTCTGTCTCCGGCACACGCTGTACACGATGTACACCGCTTTCGTATTTCAAACGGGAATATGCGCCCTGTCCTGTGATCATAAATACACACTCTTTGAATCCACCGATTCCATTCTCATTTAATGAAATCATCTCAACTTTCCAACGGCGTCCTTCTGCATAATGCAGATACATACGGTAAATCTCAGCAGCAAATAAAGCAGCTTCATCTCCCCCTGCTCCTGCACGGATTTCGACTATAACGTTCTTGTCATCGTTCGGATCCTTAGGCAGAAGAAGGATCTTCAGCTCATGCTCTAATTCTTCCACTCTCTTCTTGGACTCACTTAGTTCCTCTTTTGCAAGTTCTTTCAGTTCTTCATCAGACTCTTCATCTAACATCTCAAGACTATCTGCAATTGCCTGCTTGCAGGCTTTATATTCCTTATAAGCCTCAACGATCGGAGTCAAATCATTCTGCTCTTTCATCAGTTTACGGAAACGGTTCTGATCATTTGCAACATCTGGCTCCTGAAGCTCGCTTAATATTTCTTCAAATCGAATGAGCAAATCTTCTAATTTGTCAAACATATTTTCTCCTCCTGTTTCTTCTCTTCACACCTGTTTCAAGGCTACCCTTTATTGTACATTGCACTGACAACACGGTCAAGTCCTGCCAGATCCTTTTTCACATCAATTTTGTCGTATCCCGCCTGCGCAAGAAGCGCAGATACCTCTTCTGCCTGATCGTGCCCGATCTCGAATAAGATCCATCCGCCCGGTTTCAGGTATTTTCCTGCCTGAGCAATAATCTTCCGGTAAAAATACAGTCCGTCTTCTTTCCCATCAAGCGCAATATACGGATCATGTAATTTTACTTCATCGGCAAGCTCTTCGATTACGGCACTCCGGATATACGGTGGATTGGAAACGATGATATCGTATGCTCCTTCCACATTTTCAAACAAATCACTCTTCCTGAATACAGCATCCGCCTTAAGTCTCTCTCCATTCTGTCGCGCTACTTCCAGTGCGCCTTCGGATATATCCACACCGTTTCCTTCGATCTGTCCGCACAGCTTCATAAGACTTAGTAAAATGCAACCAGAGCCGGTACACACATCCAAAACCTGTACTTTCTTATTCGGCTCTTTTTTTAATTTTTCTTTTATATGACGATATGCTTCTTCTACCAAATTCTCGGTATCCTGTCGAGGAACAAGTACCTGATCATTTACAAGGAATTCATATCCCATAAAGTATTGTCTCCCGGTAATATGCTGCAACGGAATGTGCTCTGCGCGCTTTGCAAGTGCGACTTCGTATTCTTCTGCCTGTTCTTCCGGCACATCTGCTTTGGGGTTACCATAATATGCCGTCTTCGTAACTCCGGTAATATATTCCAACAGATACCACGCATCCAGATCTGCTTCTTCAATCTGTGCTTCGCGCAGTCTCTCTTTTCCACTTCGAAAAAGCTCTTCCAGATTAAAAATTTTTCCGTTCATAATCTCTCCAATCAAACACTGCTTCTACTGCCTGGATCGCGACTTCGATCATACTGTCATCCGGTTCTTTCGTTGTCAGCTTCTGGATCGCAAGTCCCGGTTTGCTCACAAGATTGATAAGTGCACCGTCACTATCTCCCGCCAGATGCAGGATCTCATAAGAAATTCCGGCAATTACGGGCAGAAGCAGGAGTCTTACAACAACACGCATTCCCATGGAATCCACATGGATCAGAAGCAGTAAAATAATACTGATTGCAAGAACCAGGAACAGGAAGCTGGTTCCGCAACGTTTGTGCTGTCTGGAACTCTTGCGGACATTTTCAACATTCAGTTCCATTCCATGTTCAATACAGTTGATACATTTATGCTCTGCACCATGATACATGAACGTGCGCTGTATATCTTCCATTCTGGAAATCAGTGCCAGATATAAAATAAATATCAGAATCCGTACCACTCCCTCCAGCAGTGTCCGGATTTCGTATGACGGAATAACATTTTTGAACAATGAAGACAGAAAATACGGAACCATCATAAAGATCACAACAGCAAATACAAGAGAAAACGCAAGCATACCGCGCATTGCCCATGCATCCTGTTTTTCTTTTTTCTCCTGTTCTTTTGCTGTCAACTCCTTTTTCTGTTCTTCTTCATCTTCCTCAAAAAATTCTGCCGAATACATTAATGTCCGGATTCCAAGAACCATAGAATCTGCAAATTTAAAAATCCCCCGGATAAATGGAATCTTAGAAAGTATCCCACATTTACCGGAAATCCCTTCATAATGTTCCGTCTTCACATGGATTTCTCCGTCCGGCTTTCTCACTGCCACGGCATATTCATCTCCGTTGCGCATCATAATACCTTCGATGACTGCCTGGCCTCCGATTTCTGATGACTTCATAAAGCCTCCTTTAAAACTTTTATAACGAAAAAAGGGTTGAGATTACAAAACCTCAACCCAAAACCTGCGAACTTATTTGTTCATTCCGTATTTCTTATTGAACTTATCAACACGGCCACGAGCCTGAGTTGCTTTCTGCTGTCCTGTATAGAACGGATGACACTTAGAACAGATCTCTACGTGGATGTCCTCGCTAGTTGATCCTGTTACGAATGTGTTACCACAGTTGCAAGTTACGGTTGCCTGATAATATGCTGGATGTATTCCTTCTTTCATGATTTTCACCTCTTCTTTTTATTTTTTACTTTCACGCGATTTTCGCGATTATGATTCGTTTTCTAAACAGCTTTGTTATTGTATCACAAAAAACACAGCTTGTCTAGACTAATTTTGTCTTTTTCATCAACTGGATAAATTCTCCATTATCCTTTGTTCTGGAGAACATGTTGAGGATATTATCCACAGCGTCTTCGGCGCGCATACCATTGAGTGCACGGCGCATCGTATCGACTGCTTCCTGCTCTGCCGGTGTAAGTAAGAGATCTTCTCTTCGTGTACCAGATTTTGGAATATCTACAGCCGGGAACATTCTCTTTTCAGACAGCTTGCGGTCAAGAACAAGTTCCATGTTACCGGTTCCTTTAAATTCCTCATAAATGACGTCATCCATCTTGCTTCCGGTATCTACAAGCGCGGTTGCCAGGATTGTAAGGCTTCCTCCGCCACGCATATTTCTCGCTGCTCCGAAGAAGCGCTTCGGCATATGCAGTGCAGCCGGATCGATACCACCGGAAAGTGTTCTTCCTGACGGTGGTACAGTTAAGTTATATGCTCTTGTCAGTCTTGTGATACTGTCAAGCAGAATCATAACGTCCTTTTTATGTTCTACCAGTCTCTTGGCACGCTCGATCACCATCTCTGACACACGCTTATGGTGCTCCGGTAACTCATCGAAAGTAGAGTAAATAACTTCTACATTGTCGCCTTCAATCGTTTCTTTGATATCTGTAACTTCCTCCGGACGCTCATCTATCAAAAGGATCAGAAGGTGTACTTCCGGATTGTTCTTTCTGACAGAAAGTGCAATCTGCTTAAGCAGAGTTGTCTTACCTGCTTTCGGAGGTGATACGATCATACCGCGCTGTCCTTTACCGATTGGGGAAAGCAGATCCACAATACGCATCGCTGTGCTTGTCTGTCCGCTCTCCAGACGCATTCTCTCATCCGGGAAAATCGGTGTCATATCTTCAAAGTTCTTCCGGTGGATCGCTTTCATCGGATCCATATCATTGATCTTTGACAGGTAAAGAAGTGCACTGAACTTCTCCTGCTGTGTCTTGATTCTTGTATGCCCCTCCAGAATATCTCCTGTCTTCAGATTAAACTTACGGATCTGTGACGGAGATACATATACATCATGATCACCCGGCAGATAATTATCACTTCGGATAAATCCATATCCATCCGGCATAACTTCCAGAATTCCATTTGCGACAACACCGCTGTCCAGTTTGTCAATATCATGCAGTTCTCTGTCGCCAGTGTTTGCCGACATCTCTTTTACATTCTCCTGGGATGCCTTTTTTTCTTTTTCATCTTCCTTCAGCATTAATTCAATCAACTCTGCTTTTTTCATTGTTGAAATGCCTTTCAGGCCACGCGCTTTTGCAAGCTCTTTAAGCGTAGCTAATGGAAGAGATTCATATTTTTCTCTCATCATATGCTTTATTCATCCTTTCACATCTGTTGTGGGAATCTTTGTCTGAGTTGACTTTCCTGAAATATTCATTCATTATACTACACTTTTTTTAATTTTTAAAGGGGTTACCAAATTATTTTTCACTGCTATTTTCTTGATTTGCCCCATTAAGGATGATATGATAATAAATAGTGAATAAGGCAGGTAACAAGATGACAATACATTGGAATGAAAAAAGATATTATTCTCTGGATTATTATCTGAAAGAGAACTACGGGGAAAAATTATATAAGCTCTCTTTAAATGGCGGTATGACCTGTCCGAACCGGGACGGCACACTGGACACGAGAGGCTGTATTTTCTGTAGCCGGGGCGGTTCCGGTGATTTTGCTGCTGACTCCGCAGTTTCTGTTACAGAGCAGATTGAGCAGGCAAAAGCACTTGTAGCATCCAAACAGACAGGTTCTTCATATATTGCTTATTTTCAGGCATTTACGAACACTTATGCACCTGTATCCAGACTACGTGAACTCTTCACGGAAGCGATCCATCATCCAGATATCCGGATTCTTTCCATTGCAACAAGACCTGACTGTTTAAGCGAAGAAATTCTGGATCTTCTCAGTGAACTGAACCAGATCAAACCAGTCTGGATTGAACTCGGACTTCAGACGATCCACCCGAAGACCGCAGCTTTTATCCGCAGAGGCTATGATCTTCCGGTTTTCGAACATGCCGTTCAGCATTTGCGCGCCCGCAATATTTCTGTAATCGTACATACGATCCTTGCTCTTCCGGGCGAGACGCCGGAGATGACGCTGGATACGATCCACTATCTGAACCGTTTTGATATCCAGGGTATCAAATTACAGCTTCTTCACATTCTGAAAGGAACGGATCTTGCCGATATCTATGAAGCTCATCCTTTTTATGTTCCTTCCATGGAAGAATATTTTGCACTTCTCGGCATGTGTATCTGCCACTTAAGACCTGATATTGTGATCCACCGGCTTACCGGTGACGGTCCGAAACCTTTGCTCGTCGCACCTTGCTGGAGCGCGAACAAAAGATATGTCCTGAACCAGATGCAATCTTATTTCAAGGCACACGACATCTGGCAGGGAAAGGAGTATTCATAATGGCTGAATCATTTAAACTGTATAAACTGATCATTTTATATATGTTAAATAAAGTGGATTTTCCGCTTACAAATTCACAGATTTCCGAATTTATCCTAGATCAGGGATACACAACTTACTTCAAGTTACAGCAGGCTCTCTCCGAACTTCTCTCTTCCGGTTTTATCCGCGAAGAAGCAACACACAGCCGTACTTTCTATCATCTGACCGAAGACGGCGAATCTACAATCCGGTATTTTGAAAATGATATATCGCCTGCAATCCAGAGCGACATCGATACATTTTTACAGAAAAAACACTACGAATTGAAGAACGAAGTAGCTGTAAAAGCCGACTATTACCAGCTCAGCACGGGGGAGTATTCTGTCCGCTGCCAGGTTTTTGAAAAAGGTCTTCCTCTGATCGACTTAACCATAACTGCCCCTACAGAAGCAGAAGCAGAAACAATCTCCAACAACTGGGCAAAGAAAAACCAGGAAGTGTATGCTATGGTTATGGCGCATCTACTTTAAGAATTCACTCATCACATAGTTGCTGATATCGATTCCACGCCGGGTTAAATATACCCGGCTGTTTTTTTCTTCCAGAAGCCCTTCTTCCTTTAGTGTACGGATCGTATCTCCGTACACTTCATCCAGTTCTTTTCCATAACATTCTGAAAATTCTTTTCTTCCTACGCCCTTCATCATCCGGAGTCCTAAAAACATCGTCTCTTCCATCTGTTCCTGCACAGACAGTATTTCTTTTTCGTCCGCTTTCATATGCATACGGTCTGGTTCATAAGTAAAGCGACAGTTATTAATAAGTGACGCTGCTCCCGTACCAATCCCCAGATACTCTGTCCGATACCAGTAACCAATGTTATGTCTGCATGCTTTTCCCGGCTTCGCATAGTTGGAAATCTCATAATGTTCATATCCGTATTCTTTCAGAATTTCCTCTGTCCGCCAATACATCCGACGTTCGGTATCTTCATCCGGAAGCCGCTCTTCTGTCGGTATCCGTCTGCCTCTTTCCAGTTCCTCTTCCTGATTTCCATATCTCTCATAAAACGGTGTTCCCTCTTCAATGATCAGACTGTATGCCGAAATGTGTTCCGGTGAAAGTTCTGCGACCGTACGAAGCGTCCGCTCCCAGTCTGAAAGATTCTGTCCCGGAATTGCTGACATCAGATCAATGTTAATATTTGTAAATCCAACCTCTTTTGCCAGCCTGTAAGTATGCAAAAATTCCTCATATGTATGGATCCTGCCAAGCATCCGGAGTTCTCTGTCATCTGCCGACTGCAAACCAATACTCAGGCGGTTGATCCCGCATTTCTGATATGCACGGAGTTTCTTTTCATCTACTGTTCCGGGATTCAGTTCGGTTGTAATCTCTGCGTCTTCTGCGATTGTAAATGTTCTATTAATTGCTGCAAATATGCTCTCCGTCTGTTCTGCTTCCAGCGTGGACGGTGTCCCACCGCCAAGGAAAATGCTGACAACACGATAAGCCTTCGCCAGATCTGTATAGGAACAGATTTCCCGGCAAAGGCTTTCTACATATATTTCCTGTTCGGCTCTGGTAGCAGGACCTGACAAGAAATCACAATATTTACATTTTCTTACACAAAAAGGAATATGAATATATAATTCTAATGCTTTCATTTATTTATCATCCAGCTTCAGTACGCTCATAAATGCCTTCTGTGGAATCTCGACATTGCCCACCTGGCGCATACGCTTCTTTCCTTCTTTTTGTTTCTCCAACAACTTTCTCTTACGGCTGATATCACCACCGTAACATTTTGCAAGAACGTCTTTACGCATTGCTCTTACAGTCTCTCTTGCAATAACCTTGCTTCCGATCGCTGCCTGGATCGGAATCTCAAAAAGCTGTCTTGGAATCTCTTCTTTTAATTTTTCACACATCTTACGTCCACGTTCATACGCAGTATCTGCATGCACAATAAAAGACAGCGCATCCACTTCTTCCTTGTTGATCAGAATATCCAGCTTCACAAGATCCGATCTTACATAGCCGTCCAGCTCATAATCAAAGGACGCATATCCTCTGGAGCGGGATTTGAGTGCATCGAAGAAATCATAAATGATCTCATTGAGTGGCAGATGATAGCGCAGCACGGCACGCGTCTCTTCAATGTATTCCATGCCTTCATATACGCCTCGTCTCTCCTGGCAAAGATCCATGATCGCTCCGATAAATTCAGATGTCACCATGATCTCTGCTTTTACCATCGGCTCTTCCATATATTCGATTTCAGACGGATCCGGCAGATTGGACGGATTGGTAAGTTCGATCACATCGCCGTTCGTCTTGTATACTTTGTAAATAACACCCGGTGCTGTTGTTACAAGATCTAAATTGTATTCTCTCTCCAGACGTTCCTGAATGATCTCCAGATGCAAAAGTCCGAGGAAACCACAGCGGAAACCAAATCCCAGTGCAATAGATGTCTCCGGCTCAAACTGCAGAGACGCATCATTTAACTGTAATTTCTCCAGCGCATCCCGAAGATCCGGATACTTTGCTCCATCTGCAGGATACAATCCGCAGTACACCATCGGGTTGACTTTTTTATAACCCGGAAGCGGCTCGGCACAAGGATTCTGTGCATTCGTCACTGTATCTCCGACACGGGTATCTCTTACATTCTTAAGGCTTGCTGTAATATAACCAACCATTCCGGCACTTAATTCTTCACACGGAATAAACTGTCCTGCACCAAAATATCCGACTTCCACAACTTCTGCTTTTGCTCCGGTTGCCATCATCAGGATCGGTGTGCCCTTTTTTACAGTTCCTTCTTTGATTCTGCAAAATACGATGACTCCCTTATAGGAATCATACAGCGAATCAAAGATCAATGCCTGAAGCGGTGCTTTCGGATCTCCAACCGGCGCCGGTATCTTCTCAACAATCTGCTCCAACACCTGTTCTACATTAAGTCCTGTCTTTGCAGAAATCTGCGGTGCATCTTCCGCTTCAATTCCGATCACATCTTCAATTTCTTCAATCACACGCTGTGGATCTGCACTTGGAAGGTCGATCTTATTAATAACCGGCATAACATCCAGATCGTGATCCAGTGCCAGATATACGTTGGCAAGCGTCTGTGCCTCCACACCCTGTGCTGCATCCACGACAAGAATCGCTCCGTCGCATGCTGCAAGGCTCCGGGATACTTCATAGTTAAAATCGACATGTCCCGGTGTGTCGATCAGGTTAAAGATATATTCTTCTCCGTCTTTCGCTTTATATACAATGCGGACAGTCTGCGCTTTAATCGTAATTCCACGCTCCCGTTCCAGCTCCATATTGTCCAGCACCTGTGACTGCATCTCACGGCTGGTCAAAAGACCTGTCATCTCAATGATACGGTCTGCCAGTGTTGATTTACCGTGATCGATATGGGCTATAATACAAAAATTTCTGATTTTACTCTGATCCATTGACAATTCTATCGTTCCCCTTAGTTTGAATTTTCTCTGTTATTACCTATCTGAATATATCATACAGAACTGTATTTTACAATGAAAAGTTCCACACTCATCACATCGCTTAAGCGTCCTGTTTTCACCAGTTGTTCCGTATCTGCGGCATCTTCCATAATGCTGCGCAACTCTTCTAAGCCGAAGCTCCTGCACCTGCTCATATATTTTCCTGCTACAAATGGATGAATACCCACCGTCTTTGCAATCTGTGACTTATCCATTCCTTTTATGCATAATGCTTTTACTTCCATCAGCTGCTTAAACTGTCTGGAAAGCAGGTATAAAATCCGCATCGGAGGCTCTTTTAATGCAAGCAGGTCGTAATACAGATCCATCGCTTTTTTCTGATGTTTTGCAGCAACTGCTTCTACCATTTCAAAAATCTTATTGGAAATCTGCGCGGTGCAGATTTCATCAATGGCAGCCGGTGTAATCTCCTTTTCATCCAATGTATACGCAAACAACTTTTCCAGTTCTTTTTCCAGATTCTCCATATCTGTTCCGGTCTTTTCTACAAGATACTGCGCTGTGGAAGTCTTGATAAGCTTTCCTTCCCGCTTTACCTGTGCTCCGATCCAGTACAGAAGTGTCTTCTCGTCCTGTCTTCCAAGTTCCACGACACGGCCTTTATCCTTGACAGCCTTATAAAGCCTGTTCCGCTTATCCACTTCATTTTCCACGAAAATAAAGCATGCGGTATCCGGCATCGTTTTGATGTAATCGGCAAGCTCCGGCGCCGCATTTTTGAAAAAGCCTGAATTTTCCACAACGATCAGACGCCGTTCTGCAAAAAATGGCATTGTCTCTGCAAGATCAATAAGCTCTCCCGGATTGATTCCTTTTCCTTCGTAATAAGCGTAATTGACGGTATCTCCATCCGGCAGGATTGCCTTTGTCATCCGGTCTTTGTACTGCTTTTTTAAATAGGCTTCCTCTCCATAGAGCAAGTATACAGGTTTCCACTGTCCGTTCTTAATGTCTTCGTTTAAACTTTTCATACACGTACCATTTCCCGGCTGATCTCACTTAAGTTGTGTGCTCCGCACATGGTCATCGTATCGGCAAGCTCTGTGGTCAGTTTCTCTGTATAAGTTGCAACGCCTTCGGCGCCGCCGCCATAGACAGCTGTCACATATGGGCGTCCGATCAACACGGCATCTGCTCCAAGCGCCAGTGCTTTAAAAATATCCACGCCACTTCTTAAGCCCCCGTCAACAAAGATCTTCATATCTTTTCCAACTGCCTGCACAATCTCTTCCAGCACTTCCGCTGTCGCCGGACACTGATCCAACACACGTCCGCCATGATTCGATACAACAATTGCAGCAGCTCCGGCTTCTTTTGCCTTCAAAGCTCCTTTTACCGTCATGATCCCTTTAAGGATAAATGGTACACCTGCAGCTTTTACAATCTCTGCCAGCTCTTCTGTCGTCTTGCTTCCTGCAGGCGGAGTCAGATTTTTCAGGAACGGAAGTCCTGCCGCATCTATATCCATCGCCACTGCAAAAGAACCGGATGCTTTGATCAGTTCCAGTTTTTCCTGTAATGTATTGACATCCCATGGTTTAACCGTTGGAATCCCTTTTCCGTCTTTTGCACGGATTGCTTCCGTAGCACCCTGCATAACCGCAGCATTCACACCGTCTCCGGTAAATGCCGCGATTCCTGCATCCGCACATGCCGGTACAAGAATGTTATTGTATTCCAGATCATCGTATTTATCGCCGTAATGCAATTTCATTGCCCCGATCGGCGCTGCAAAGATTGGTGCTTTATAGGTCCGTCCGAATATTTCAAAAGAAGTATCTGCTTTTCCATTTTCACAAATCGTATCCATATTCACACAGATATCCTGCCACTTCTCATAATTGCGGATTGCAACCGTTCCGGTTCCTTTGGCTCCCGGTCCCGGCATCTGGCTTGTGCATGCCTTCCCATTACAGACCGGACATGCTTTGCAGTATGGTCCCATGCAGGTTCTCGCATTTTCCAATATTTCCTGATAATTCATTGTATCTTCCTTCTTTCTGTCTTTTATGTCAGTTTTCCTCTAATCTTTTGATTATACATCGTTATGTTTAATAATAACAAGCTCCAAGTGTCTGCGTCAACCACGCTTTTCTTCCATTCACACGGATTGTCACTGCTCCGCTGCTGGCTGTGCCGTACAGCCGGCTCCCATATTTTTCAAGTCTCTTAAGCGTCTCTTTGTGCGGATGTCCATAGCGGTTATTTCTTCCGGAAGAAACAAGCGTATATTTCGGATATACCGATTCAAGAAACGTCTCTTTCGTTGAATTTTTCGAGCCGTGATGCGCCGCTTTCAGAAAATCCCACTGTACATTCTGATAGTGCTCCTTTAATTCTTGTGTCAGCGTTTCTTCTCCGGCGCCTTCCACATCTCCCGTAAAGAGAAAACGTCTCTTCTGATATTCCATCGCCAGTACCATGGATGCTTCATTGCCAGGCTCCATTTTCTGACCGGTGTCCGGTCCAAGACAAACGATCCGGAAGATCTCTTTTCCACTTTTTTCCAGTAGTTGTTTTTCTTTCTCTATAATACACATCTTTGCACCGCATCCCTGCCCGGTTTCTGCCAGGCGGAAAAGCTTCTCATCCCACACAGACTGCGGTGGAAAAATAAGTCTCACAATCCTGACACCCATTTTTCTGCGTTTTAACATTTCTTCAATCGCTCCAATATGATCTTCATCTCCATGTGTCACAAAAACAGCATCCAGCTTATGGATTCCCTGTGATTTTAAATAAGGTTCAATTCTGTATTTTCCAGCATTTTTCACATCACTGCTGCCACCATCAATCAGATATGCTCTCCTGTCCGGTGTCCGTATAAAAATGCAATCTCCCTGCCCTACATCCAGCATGGTCACCTGTACTCCGGAAAATAAATTCTGGGGAATTGTAAGAACTGCTGTCGCGGTTACGATACCGATTCCCAATACTGCTGCCCACCTGCTTTTCCTGTCACTTTTTCTCTCTGCCCTGCCTGCCTTTTTTCTGCCGACTCTTATTACATTTCCCCTCAATTTTTTCTGTCTGTCAGGAGTTTCCCTACAACCTTTTACCACAGTTTTCCCTATTTTATCTTCTTTCATATCATCTGTTTTCTTTCTTTTTTTTATCCACAGTAACACACCCCCTACAATCAGATAATACAACATACACTGCCACAGATCAGGCTTCCCGGTTGTTACTCTTGCCCCTGGAAACATAAGCGCAAGATCACAGCTTTTTTCGTAGATTGCCAGAATCCATCCGCAGCCTTTTAGCAACAGCACTGATTCCTGCCAGAAAACAAGCCACAGAAAACTAGCCAATACTGCCATCATCAACAAAATCGTCAAAAGTGGAATAACAAGCAGATTTAACGCAAGACTTAACAGAGATATTTCAAAATAAGCCATCAGAAGAATCGGGAGCAGAAGTATCTGCGTACTAAGTCCCGCCCATACATTCTGAAATGGCAATTCCACAAAAACAGGAAGGATAAGAAGCATTGCCAGCACCGCTCCAAAAGACATCCAGAAACCTGCATCCTTAAGATAAAGCGGCTGTCCGATAAGCACACATGCTGCTGCCACCGCAAGTGCTGTCGGGCTGTCGTATTTTCTCCCCGCCGCATCGGCTCCCACGCGGAACAAAAACATGATAAATGCACGCATGACCGACACGCTTTTGCCTACGAGAAGCACGTACAGTGAAAGTGCCAGAATCCCGCCTGCGCAACCAAGTGGATAGGAACCGCTCTTTTTTCGCAGGAACTGATAGAATCCTGTTCCTAGAAATGACAGATGCAATCCTGAGATTGCAAGGATATGGGCGATCCCATTGACCTGATACAGCTCTTTGATTTCCGGATCCATGGCACTTCTGTCACCGAGAAGCATTGCCGTCAGCACACCACCTTTTTCTTTGCCAAGCTGGCGGATCAGCATTTCTTTCCAGTGTTCCCGCAAGCGCCAGATCCGTTCCCGCCACTGTTCCTGCTTGCCCCGGTTCTTCAGAACTTTGTCTATCCATACGGATGCATGGATCTTCTGTCTCCTGTAATAGGCTCTCTGATCGAAATTTCCCGGATTTCTCGCCCTGTCAAAATAGCGCAGTTTTCCTGTCACCTTCACTTTATTTCCACAGAAGATCTCATTTTCTGTTTGTTTTTTACTGTTTGTTTTTCTGTATAAAATAATTTTGGATTCTCTGAGCGAACGCCCATGAATATGTATCGATACATTTGTAAGATAATAAGTCTGCCGGTTTTCTGTAAATTCTTTTTTCCAGACGGTTCCGGATACCAAAACTTCTTCTCTGTCCTCTACACAGGTTTCCAGATCCGAAGGAGAGAAAAAGTCTTCTGCCTTCTCTCCTCCAAACCATACGATTCCCGCGATCAGAACTATCCACAGCAGACACACGGAACATAATGGTCTGTTTTTCACTGTTCTTCCTCCACGATCGCCGGATCTGCCGAAAATGGTTTATTTAAGTTTATGCTTCCCTGATATTGTACATTTGCCTTTCCTCCGATCAGGATCTGTACTTTTCCTGCCGCTCCATTTGCTGTAATGGAATTGACAATTGCATAAATGCTGAGCCTTGGATCGATCTTATATTTTGTATTCTGACATTCTTCATCAAGATTTACATAACAGATACCATCCTTCGTGGACACACTTAAGATTTCCGTATCCTGTGAGATTACCGGATACTCCGAAGCATCCTCCGGACCTTTCACCAATTGTTCCACGATCACTTTCTCCAAAGCTGTGTTGCTGTCATACCGTACTTTCACAGACTCTTCTTTCAGTTTGTCTCCTTTGGCATTGGCATAGTATAAAAGCAGATCCGCACTTTGATAAGAGTGAAGAGACGAACCGGTATTCTGTACAAAATCTGCCGCACATAAATATCCTTCCGGCTTGCCATGTTCGTCCTTTACCGGTTTGTTTTCCTGATAAAAACGCACATATCCCACACCGTCAATCTGTGTCAGTGTCTGTACAACCGCTGCCTCCAGCAGTAATCTGGAAGTTGTATTCATTTTCCCAAATGCATCATTCAGATGCAGATCCAGCTTCCCAGCTGTCACACTCCAGCTTTTTACCGCTGTATGGTTCTGGAAAGCGCTCTTATACTCAATCGTATCCGGTTCTTTTTTTAATGATTTCAGAGCATACCGTATCCGGGAGTTCCTGGAATCACCCGTAATCTTATATGCTTCTTTTACCAGATCTGTTCCTTCCGCATTGATATAATATAGTGCCGTCTCGCCCTCTTTTGGTTCTCTGTGACGTCCGCATCCGGTAACTCCGTTAATCAACATTAAAAGTGCAAGACACACAGATAAAATCCGGCGTATTTTTATTTTCATAATTTCATCCCTTCTTTTTACACACAGTTATCCCCGCTCCGGTGCAACATATACAAGTGGAATACGAATCGTAAAGGTGGTTCCTTCGCCCGGCTGGCTGAAGACTTTAATCGCTCCACGATGCATAACAACCGCATTCCTTGCAATAGAAAGCCCAAGTCCGGTTCCTCCGATCTCTCTGGAATGGGATTTGTCCACTCGGTAAAATCTTTCAAAAATATGTTCTGTCTCTTCCTGTGCGATACCGATGCCGGAGTCCGCCACTTCGATGTTGCAGAACTTGTGATCCGCATTCAGTGTCACGTGAACCCATCCGCCTTCCCTGTTATATTTGATCGCATTTTCCACCAGATTCGTAATCGCAAGCGACAATTTAACTTCATCAATTTCTGCCGTAACCGGGCGGAAGCTCTGGTACACAACCTCCACATTCTGTTTTGTAGCAATCGGGCGCAGACGTTTCAATATCTTCTCCACAAGTTCATTCATGCTGACAGACTGGATATTCATATTGCTTGCTGTCTTGTCCATCTTCACAAGCGACAGCAGGTCATTGATGATCTTGTTCTCTCTCTCAATCTCTTCTGACAGATCACCCATGAATTCCCGGTACAATTCTGTCGGTACATTCTCCTGAATCAGCAGAGAATCTGCCAGCACTTTCATAGATGTCAGCGGGGTCTTTAATTCATGTGACACATTTGATACAAATTCCTGCCTGGAATCATCCTGCGCTTTCAGACGTCCCAGCATCTTGTTAAATGCTTCTGATAAAATCTTCGTTTCTGTATATGCATTTTCATGCAGATAATCAGCATGGTATCCTTCCGTAACCGCCTCAATCCGCCTTGTGATCCTCTGGAACGGACGCACCATTAAGAATCCAAGACCGATTGCAAGCACAAGCGCAATGATCACTGCAACAACTGCAACAACATTTGCTTTGCCGCCAAGCACACCCTTACTTTCCGCAATGGAATCCGTGGACACACTTACAAGCATTACACCAATGACTTTCTCTTTCGCTGCATCCATGATCGGCGAAGTTACCTCTATATAACGATTTTTTGAATCGTAAAAAGTCGTTCCTTTTCCGCTCATACATCCGGTAACATCACCGGATACGATCCTTTTGCCCTCGTCCATATCATACGTGTCTTTCAGAATATGATATGCCTGATCGATAAGCAGCACTCTTCCATTGTAAATATTGGATAATTGTGTAATCTCTGCGTTCATAGCTTCCGTTGTGACTACTTTTGGATAACCACCCTGACTGAGCTGGTTACAAAGAATGGTGCATTGATTCTGTATCTCGGCAGTCCGCACCTCGACCGCTCTCTTCTCATAACTGGTCAGAACCACCGCCTCCATGATCACTGCCGGTATGATTGCAAATAATACCAGCAGACTGATAATCAGGAAGCGGAGACTCTTCCATGTTTCTGTTTTTACGTATCTTCCAAATCTAACCTTTAAAATAATATCCCACTCCCCATTTTGTATATACATATTTTGGATCACTCGGATTCGTCTCGATCTTCTCACGCAGTCTCCGGATATGTACATCTACCGTTCTTGCATCTCCCGGATATTCATATCCCCATACAATATTTAACAGATTCTCTCTGCTGTATACTTTGTTCGGATTCATAGCAAGAAGCTCCAGTAGGTCAAATTCCTTTGCTGTCAGATTCGTCTCCTGCTCTCCGATCACAACTCTCCTGCTCTCACAGTCGATCTTCATCTCACCTTTTACAATGATCTTATCGTCTTCGCGCTCCGTCTTCTTCCTTCCTGTACGTCTTAAAATAGCTTTGATCCTTGCTTTCACTTCCAGAATATTAAATGGCTTGGTTATGTAATCATCGGCACCGTATTCCAGTCCGAGGATCTTATCCATATCGTCTCCCTTTGCCGTCAGCATAATGATCGGAACATCCGAATATTCACGAATCTGTCTGCATACTTCAAATCCGTCATACTTCGGAAGCATCACATCCAGAAGCAGGATATCATATACATTCTCTTTTGCAAGTTTCAGTGCTTCCTCACCATCGTAAGCACAGTCTACTTTCATGCCCTCCTGTTCCAGACTGAAACGAATCCCTTTTACTATTAATTTTTCATCATCTACAACCAGAACTCTCTTATCTTCCATTCCTGCTCTCTCCTGTTACTGTCAGCTTCCGCTTATTTCTGTCTCTTTTTATTGTTATATCTCGATCTGGTCTTCCAACTTTCCATAAATTCCGTCTTTGATCCCTTCGACTTCCTTCAACTGTTCTTTTGATCCAAATCTTCCTTTTATCTCCCGGTACTTTATGATTGCCTGCGCTCTCGCCTCGCCGATCCCGGTCAAAGTCATCAGCTCTTCTTTTCCCGCCGTGTTAATATTGACTTTACCGGAAGTTCCCTGTGCGTCTGTACTGCCGGAACTGCTGCCACCCTCTGCTGCTCCTTCCGTTTTTTCTGAAGCACCGTTATTATTAGTTGCTTCCTTCTTTGACGGAATATAAATCTGCTGTCCATCCTGCATCTTCTCTGCCTGGTTCACAGAAACGGATGCCGCCTTTCCTGTCAGACCTCCTGCAAGCCGGATCGCATCGCAGATCCTGCTGTCTGCATCCAGCCGGTACACGCCGGGATGCTTTACCTGACCGCATACATATACGCAGATCTTACCCGAAGATACTTTCTCATCCTCGTCATCTGCCCCTGACTGATTCCTCTGTCCGGCAGTTTCACTCTTAGCATCTTCTGACAATTCTATTTCTTCCAGCGCACTTTCATTTCCTGTGTCCTGCTGTCTGCCAATACCGGAACAGCCAGTCAGGCAGGTAAATATTATGAACCACACAAGTAAAAATCTTCTGTTATTTTTAAAAATCTTCCTATGCATATTTTGCCTCCACAATGGTCGGAACTGTGAATCCCCTCATATGCCTAGATACACTTATATTACTATTTCCACTGAAAAATTGCAACTCCTATAAGTGCAATTCCCATGCCGATGGCTTTGCGCCACACAAATGGTTCTTTCTCCACTCCGAACAGTCCCATAAGCTCGATCACATAAGCTACGATCAGCTGTGCGATTACAATAAGAAGCGCTGCCTTCGCCGGACCGAGCTGTGCCATACTCTTAATCACCGTCCACGTGATCCCGGCACCGATCACGCCTCCGAGGAGCAAATATTTCGGCTCGACTTTCATAAGTGCGCCTACCGGATTTCTTCCCGTTACCAGCCATGCAATGAGACAGATGATAAATGCACTGAACTGCACCCATCCGTTACTCACCCACATTCCCGCGGTTTTCGTCACCTGTGTATTAAAAACGCCTTGCACACTCATCAATGTTCCCGATAAAACAGCAATCAAAAAACCAGTCATTATCCATACCTCCTGCTTATGCAGATACTATGTCCAACAACTGGCCTTTTATACCTTTTTTTATATTTCTGGCTTGATTTTTCCAGATCTGATTTACAGAATCTTCTCAAGAACTGCAATCATCTCATCCACATGCTCTTTTTCAATGATAAGCGGTGGAACGAAACGCAGGACATCTGCGCCTGCACCGATCACAAGCAGTCCTTCTTTCAATGCTGCATTTGTCACTTCACCAAGCGGTTTTGTAATCTGGATTCCCTGCATAAGTCCGGTTCCTTTCACCGCTTTTATGCAGTCACATTTCTCCTTTAACGCTTCTAACTTTTCTGTCAGATATGTGCCCATTTCTTTTACATGTGCGGTCAGATTTTCTTTTTCAAAGATTTCAACCGTCTTGCTCACTGCTGTGCATGCCAGTGGATTACCTCCATAAGTGGTTCCGTGATCTCCCGGCTCCAGTGAATACTCTGCAACTTCCTCTTTCATGGCAAATGCACCAACTGGGATACCACTTCCGATCGCTTTTGCCATTGTCATAATATCCGGTTTGATGCCGTATCCCTGCCAGCAGAACATTTCTCCGGTTCTGCCCATACCACACTGTACTTCGTCACAGATCATAAGGATTCCTTCTTTATCGCAAAGCTCACGGATTCCTTTCATAAATTCCTCTGTTGCAAGATTGATACCGCCCTCGCCCTGCAGCGGTTCTAAGATAATCGCGCAAGTCTTGTCTGTCACCAGTGCTTTCACACTGTCCAGATTGTTGTATTCTGCAAAAGACACCCCCGGTACAAGCGGACCAAACGGTTTTCTGTATGCGTCATGTCCGGTTACGGATACTGCTCCGAAACTTCTTCCATGGAAAGACTCTTTCATGGCAATAAATTCATAACGTCCGGTTCCTTTTTTATATGCATATTTTCTCGCTGCTTTCAGTGCACCTTCCACAGATTCCCCACCACTGTTCGTAAAGAAAATACGATCCATCTTCGTAATCCGTTTCAGTGCTTCTGCCGCTTTTCCACACACGGTATTATAATACAGATTGGACGTGTGGCACAACTTGTCGATCTGAGCTTTCAATGCCGTATTCAGCTCTTCATTTGCATAGCCAAGAGAAGAAACCGCATAGCCGGCTGCAAAATCCAGATATTTCTTTCCTTCTGTGTCATACAGATACACGCCTTCGCCGTGTTCTAAAACAACAGGAAACTGATTGTAGGTGTGCAGTAACGCCTCGTTTGTTTCTTTCATATATTTATTCATCGCTTATTCTCCGTGATAATATCTCTCGTCAACATCATTCTTGATCGCAGTTCCGATACCTTTATTTGTAAAGATCTCCAGAAGCAGACAGTGCGGAATCCTTCCATCCAGAATATGCACTCTGGATACACCATTTTCAATGGCGTCAATACAATTATGAAGCTTCGGTAACATTCCGCCTCCGATAAATCCATCCTCCATCAGTTTCTTTCCTTCTGATACATTCAGTTCAGAAATCAGAGTTGATGGATCTTTTGGATCTTTGTAAACACCCTCAATATCTGTCAGGAACGCAAGTTTCTCTGCATTGATTGCTTTTGCGATCGCGCATGCCGCGTCATCCGCATTAATATTGTAAGTATTAAAATCATCATCCAGACCAATTGGTGCAATGATCGGAAGAAAATCTTTCTCCAACAGATCGAAAATAATATCTGCATTGACTTCTTTTACATCACCGACAAATCCGATATCTTCTCCATCTGCGTATTTCTTGTCTACTTTCAGCAGCCCGCCGTCTTTTCCACTGATACCGATTGCTCTGACGCCAAGACTTTCTACAAGCTGGACGAGACTTTTATTTACCTTTCCAAGCACCATCTCAGCCAGTTCCATTGTATCGGCATCTGTCACACGAAGTCCGTTGATAAAATGAGGTTCCATGCCAACTTTTCCAACCCATTTGCTGATCTCTTTTCCACCGCCGTGTACGATGATCGGTTTGAAACCAACCAATTTCAAAAGTGTAACATCCTGAATGACTCTTGCCTTCAGTTCCTCATCTACCATGGCGCTTCCGCCATATTTTACAACAATTATCTTACGGTTAAAACGCTGGATATATGGAAGTGCCTCTATCAGTACCTCTGCTTTATCCAGATATTTCTGCATTGATTTTTCCATCTGTGTCTCCTTCCCTGGCTGTAATTTTTGCTTTTTATCGAATCATCTGTCTCGCTTTAAATTTCATAATTATTGTCGTATTAGCTACGGTAATCTGCATTGATCTCAATGTATCCGTGTGTTAGGTCACATCCCCATGCGGTTGCTGTTTTCTCACCCATCTTCACATCAGCGATTGCTGTTACTTCTTTCTCAGACAGGATCTTAGTAGCTTCTGCTTCGCTGTAATCTACGGCAGTACCATTTTCAATGATCTGGATCTTTCCTGCTGCACTTTCGAAGAATAAATCTACTTTCTCCGGATCAAACTGTGCTCCGGAATATCCCATTGCGCAGAGGATTCTTCCCCAGTTCGCATCATGTCCCGCGATTGCAGTCTTTGTAAGATTGGAGCAAACGATGGATTTGGCAAGTGTCTTTGCCTGCTCTACGCTCTCGCAGCCAACTGCTTTTACTTCAAATAATGCTGTTGCGCCTTCGCCGTCTCCTGCAATCTTTTTAGCCAGATATTCGTTGATCGTATGTAAGGCTTCTGCGAAATTTTTATAATCTTCTGTTCCGTATGTGATCTCCGGATTTTCAGCCAGTCCATTTGCGAGAAGGACAACGGAATCATTGGTAGATGTATCTCCGTCTACAGAAATCATGTTATAAGTATCTCCGACATCTTCGCTTAACGCTTTCTGCAACGCGTCTTTTGTAATGACTGCATCTGTAGTAATAAATGCAAGCATTGTGCACATATTCGGGTGGATCATTCCGGAACCTTTTGCCATACCACCGATTGTAACAGTCTTGCCACCAACTTCAATCTCGACTGCAAGTTCTTTCTCATAAGTATCGGTTGTCATAATCGCTTTGGCTGCTTCTGTACCATTTTCCTGAGAGTCATTTTTCTTCTCAGCCAGTACTTTGATTCCTGCTGTCAGCTTATCGATCGGGATCTGTTTTCCAATTACACCTGTAGATCCGATCATGACACCGTCTGCTGCCACACCAAGTGCTGCTGCCGCTGCATCTGCAGTGTCTTTGCAGTATCCAAATCCTTCTGCACCGGTACATGCATTGGCAATTCCTGAGTTTACGATAACTGCCTGTGCTTTTGCACCGCTCTTTACAACCTGCTGATCCCATTTTACCGGAGCTGCCTTTACAACATTGGTTGTAAAAGTTCCTGCTGCCACGCATGGCACCTGGCTGTATACCAATGCCATATCTGTTCTGTCTTTATATTTAATTCCTGCTGCTGTACTTGCTGCTTCAAATCCTTTTGCTGCGGTTACGCCGCCTTTTACCTGTTTCATCTTTCTTCCACCTTTCTTTTTTGTTCTCGTCTGCCGGTTCTTCCATCTATAATTCCCACAGATTATTATTCGCCATATCTGTATGAAACTGCTTACTGTATGAAGGCTGTAATATTTGCCTCATTCAGTGTAAAATCATAATAATTCAAATCTTCTCTTTTTGTCCAGCCGATTTCTTTCCAGAATGCATTACCGATATCATTCTGTGTAAATGCGATCAGGGATACTTTGTTGATTCCTTCTTTTTTCAGTGCCTCCATCGTAAATACAACCATGGCTTTTCCGATGCCCTTCATTCTGTGGTTCACATCTACACATACATGGTACAGACAGCCTCGTCTTCCATCGTGCCCACAGAGAATTGCTCCAACGATTTTCCCATCCTCTTCTGCAACTACACTTGTGGTTGGATTTCTCTTCAAAAACCGTTCCACACCTTCTCTGGAATCATCCACACTGCGGATACCAAAGCCCTTAATGCTCATCCAGAGTGCGTGCACCCGGTCAAAATCTTCTATTTTCATTACTCTTATATTCATCTATATTCTCTACTCCTCTGTCTGTATTTTCCGTTGGGGACAAATCGGCAAAACAATTCGTTTGCACCTGTCCTTATGGGAACATTGGAACCAGTTCTAATCCCTCCGTCTCAGGAAGTCCGAACATCAGATTCATGTTCTGTACTGCCTGTCCGGCTGCACCTTTTACCAGATTGTCGATCGCGCCCATCATAATGATACGGTTTGTTCTCGAATCGATCTTAAAGTTGATATCAACGTAATTGCTTCCTTCTACCCATTTTGTCTCCGGGCACACATCTTTTGGAAGCACACGGACAAATTTCTCATCTTTATAATATTTATCATAAATTGCTTTAACCTCTTCATATGTCACTTCTTTTTTCAGTGTTGCATACTCTGTGGCAAGGATTCCGCGGTTCATCGGCACAAGATGCGGTGTGAAATTGATCAGCACTTCTTCTCCGGATGCATAGCCTAACTGCTCTTCAATCTCCGGTGTATGTCTGTGGCTTGCCACACCGTATGCTTTCATGTTCTCATTGACTTCACAGAAGAGATTCGGAACCTTCGCTCCTCTTCCTGCTCCGGACGTACCGGATTTGGCGTCTACGATCAAAGTATTCATATCAATGATTCCTTCTTTTGCCAGCGGATACGCTGTCAGGATCGAACATGTTGTATAACATCCCGGATTCGCTACCAGTCTTGCGCCCTTTACATCTTCACGGTTGATCTCACACAGTCCGTATACTGCTTCCTTAATAAACTGTGGACTCTTATGTGCGATTCCATACCATTTTTCATAAGTAGCTACATCCTTGATCCGGTAATCTGCACTCAGGTCAATGATCTTTGTCTGGGCCAAGATCTCCTCTGACATCATCGAAGCACAGAAACCCTGCGGCGTTGCCGTAAAGATTACATCTGCCTGCTTTGCAAGTTCTTCCATATTATCATCCAGACACTTTGCGTCTACGATCTCAAACATGTTGCGATACACATCTGCATATTTCTGATCTATATAACTTCTGGAGCCATACCATACAATCTGCGCATCCTTATGTGCAGATAAAATTCTCACAAGTTCGCCTCCGGCATATCCGGTTGCTCCGATAATTCCCACCTTAATCATATACGTCATCCTCCTGATGTATTTTTATACTTACTAGTTGAACATTCGTGTTTTTTATAGTAAACCCATTTTCGGGAGTTGTCCAGTTTGGGACGGGGCTTTTTTAGAAAATCCCCGTCCCAAACTGAAATCCCCCTGTCCCTTTTTCATTAGTATGTGAATAATTATACATCCAATATGTATATTATGCAAGTATTTTCTATTTTTTCCTTGCATATTTATAACATATAGTGTATAGTTAACTTTGCAATCGCAAATAATTAAGCATTTTATAAAAATACATTTCAGGAGGATATACATATGAAAGAAAAAGTAGTACTTGCCTATTCAGGTGGACTTGACACAACAGCAGTTATTCCGTGGTTAAAAGAGACTTTCGGTTATGAAGTTATCTGTTGCTGCGTAGACTGTGGACAGGGAGAAGAGCTGGACGGACTGGAAGAGAGAGCTAAAATGTCAGGCGCTTCCAAATTATATATTGAAGATATCGTAGATGATTTTGCTGACAACTACATCGTTCCTTGTGTTCAGGCAAATGCTGTTTACGAAGACAAATATCTGATTGGTACTGCTATGGCTCGTCCGGCAATTTCTAAAAAGCTGGTTGAGATTGCACGTAAAGAAGGTGCTGTTGCTATCTGCCACGGTGCTACCGGTAAAGGAAATGACCAGATCCGTTTTGAGTTAAGTATCCGTGCTCTGGCTCCGGACATCAAGATCATCGCTCCATGGAGAATGACAGACATCTGGACAATGCAGTCCCGTGAAGACGAGCTTGCTTATTGTAAAGCACACGGAATCGACCTTCCATTCGACGCCAGCCACAGCTACAGTCGTGACCGTAACTTATGGCACATCAGCCACGAAGGACTGGAACTGGAAGATCCTGCATGCGAGCCAAACTATGACGACATGCTTGTATTAGGTGTTACACCTGAGAAAGCTCCAGACAAAGGCGAATATGTTACAATGACATTTGAAAAAGGTGTTCCGAAGACAATCAACGGAGAGGCTATGAAAGTTTCTGACATCATCCGCAAACTGAATGAACTCGGTGGAAAACATGGTATCGGAATCATTGATATCGTTGAAAATCGTGTCGTTGGTATGAAATCCCGTGGTGTATATGAGACTCCTGGCGGAACAATCCTTTACGAAGCACACCAGCAGTTAGAAGAGCTGATCTTAGACCGTGCTACATACGAAGTAAAAGAGCAGATGGCTAAGAAATTATCCCAGGTTGTATACGAAGGAAAATGGTTTACACCACTGCGTGAAGCAATCCAGGCATTTATTGAGAGCACACAGGAATATGTAACTGGTGAAGTGAAGTTCAAACTTTACAAAGGAAATATCATCAAAGCCGGAACAACTTCTCCATACTCTCTGTATAATGAATCTCTTGCAAGCTTCACTACCGGAGATCTGTATGATCACCATGACGCTGACGGATTCATCAACCTGTTCGGACTGCCGTTAAAAGTTCGTGCTATGAAAATGCAGGAAGTAAATGAAAACCAGAAATAAACGTATAATATGAAGATTTAAACTGCTCCGGCAGTTATGATATGCACCCTGTCAAGTAGACAGATCAAATATCTAAAATAAGTGTTCAGTGAAAGACCATACTTCGTATGAAGTATGGTCTTTTTATACACCAAGCAGGATACGCTCTGCTAATCCCATTCTGATTGCGTGACATTAAAACATAAAGTACCGTTTTCACTGTTCTACTATAAATAACAATCAAAAACGGTACTTTATAACATTCTTTTAAAATCTATGAAATTGTCCTATCGCTTTCCACGTCCAAGCTGTGCCAACATAATCCCGATCACTACGTAGAAATCGGCAAGATTCGCAGTCAGGCTTCTAAGCGACTTATGCTTTCCGTCGTAGCCAATATAATCCACAACTGCACCTTTCATGATCCGGTCATATGTATTGCTGATGGCACCTGCTGTTACAAGCGTAAGTCCTGCTTTGCAAAGCTTTCTCCCCTTACAGAGAAATACCTTCACATCTGCCAGAAATATAACTCCTGTTCCGATCAAAGACGCTTTCATAGGCAGTCCCGAATGTTTTTCAAAACTACTGAAGATCAGCCCTTTGTTGTAAAACTTCCTAAGAAGCACTCCGGGAATCTTCGTCTTCTCTTCCCGTTCTTCATCATAATTCTCTTCTATATACTGCTTCACCGCCTGATCGATTCCAAGAAGTCCGGCAAATATACCACCGGCTGCAAACTTTCCCATTATAAAACTCCTTTAATGTGCTGAATCTCCTCTGCAATCTTCTTCATCTCTTCGTCACGTTTTTCAATGGATTCACATACTGCAACATAATCAAGGTCGGAAATCTCCCCCTGTACAAATTTGTCATAAACCATACGTCCCATATCCATAAGATCTCTGTCGTTTGCACGACGCAGAGTGCGCATATCACTTTTCAGTTTCTGTATTTCAATCGTGTCCTCTGTCTTCTTTCCAATATCATTTGCAACATCGGATATCTTTCTTCCTAAATCTTCAAAAAAATCTGCCATAAATCATTCTCCTTCGTTTTCTATAGTCTTCGTAAAGTATCCAATGAATGATAGACATCCATCTTTCCATATCCCCACTGCCGGTTCGGTCGCTCCATCTCCGGAAGATTCTCCGCTCCCAGAATGATAATGTTGCGGATCTGGCTGGAATTCACGCCTTTCGCTCCCGGCTGTTCCAGTATCCATTCGGTAAGCAGCGCCGCCGCACCTGCTGCCACTGCAGTTCCGGCACTGGAGCCACTTCTTGTAACCCACCGGTCTTCCCCTGATGCACCTGTAATACGCACCCCCGGAGCTGTAAAATCCGGCTTTATGAGATTACTTCTAGTATAACCTCTTCCCGAATTAATATCAACCGCATTATCCACACTGTTATAATACGCCACTGTCATTGCATTTTCTGTGCTTCCCGGCTCTGTCAGCGTGACATCCGGATTCGCTTCCAGAAAATACACTTCTCCTTCTAAAAACTCCTGCACCGGAAGCCACAAATGCACTTCACCTCCTGCATCTGTCGCGGATTCAATCTCTATTTTCCAGATTCCTGCAACCGGATTTTTAAATTGCATAAATAGAAGCTGAGAATCGTTATTTTCCAGCAACAGCCTGTATTCCACCATAACTTCTGTCCGTTCAAAGGTAAATACAAAATTATAGCGGTAGCCCTGCCGGAACGCCACCTGCCTCGTCCGCTCACCGGACGGGGAAATGAGCACAATCGTAACAACCATCGGAAGCTTCGTCCAGAGTTCTGCGACAAATCCATTGATCCCACTCCCAACCCGAATCTCTGCTGTGACTGGCTGTGACATTTTTTCTGAAATTGTATAAGAAAAATGATGGCGCATGGCAGCTTCATTTCCACCACCAATCACAACACTCCTGTTTAATTGAAGTGCATACTGATCCAGAATCCGCGATAATAGTGTCGTTCCATTATGACCGCCAAAATTCGTTCCAAGCGCAATGCACAGCACGAGCGGAAGACCTTCATTTTCAGCAAGGTCATTCAAATATTTAAGCCCCGCCATAATATCATTTTCCTGATAACAGACGGCATCCTCCCGGATCAAGTAAAAATCCCGGAGATAATTCTTCGCTTCTTTTAATTTTACAATTCCTATGATTGCTTCCGGCGCCGCCCCAAGAAACTGTGTATTTACATCGGCATTTCCGGCAGCAATACTTGCAAGATAAGTTCCATGTCCATTCGTATCAGTGGTTGGGACAATCGACAGTGGATCTTCCGAACGCAATGCTTCATTTAACATTTCTTCTCTATATTCACTTCCGTAATCAAATGCCTTCGGCGCATTGCCCGTCTGAATGGTCTGATCCCAGAGTCCGGCAATTCTGGTGCTTCCATCAATATTTTGAAACACCGGATTCCGGTAGTCGATTCCAGTATCCAGAAATCCGATCATAACTCCCTCTCCCATCAGCCGGAGTGTTGGATAATTCTGCACCTGCAGGATTCCTGCACTGTTTAATGCATCATTATTTGTTCCTGTACTGTCCAGAAGTGTATAACAGTTCGGAATGGAATTATACCAGTATTCTTCTATGTTAAGTGGGGACAGCAAGCTTTTATCTACCGAAACACTCTCATAGCCAAAATCCATCTGCTGCCTGCAGTATGAATTCTCCGGTATATTATCTGCCATTTTCCCCCGGTCTCCCGGAAGTATAAAATCCCAGTAATCCTGGGATAGGATCTTCTCTCGGCATGTCATTTTATTCATAAAAAACTGCCTCATATACTTTTTTCTAAGTATATGAGACAGTCTTCTTTTTCTATGCCTGTCATTTTTATGACACCATATAGTCTGAAACGTTATGCCTCTTTCTTATTCCATGATACACCCGGAATCTTATTCAACATACGCTCAATGATCTCTACCGAATCCTCAATTCCATAACTTGCACTGTTAAAGCAGATATCGTAATTCTCTGCGTCTCCCCATTTTACACCACTGTAAAACTGGAAATATTTCCTGTGCTTTTTGTCCATCTTCTTAAGTTCATGAACAGCCTGTTTCAGACTTAAATTGTTGATCTCCATGTATCTCTTTACGCGCTGTTCAAATGGCGCCGTAATAAAAATACTGATATGTGGGATATGGTTATTTGCAAGAATTACATCCGCACAGCGTCCCATAACAACAAAGTCTTCTTCTTTTGCCATCTTGCAGAGAAGATCGCTCTGGTTAAAGAAAATTGCATCGTCCTTATTCAGTCCATGATAGCGGTTAAAATCATGTAATTTCTGTTTCAATCCTTTGGCTTCACCGAAATTTTTCTGATATTTGTCTTCAATCAGTCCGTCCTGATCCTTATCGCCACTGACTTTCGCATCATTTGTCACATCCAGACGTTTTAATACTTCCTGCAGGATCTCTACATCATAATAATTAATGTGTAGTGCATCTGCCAATGCGAAACCAATATCATTTCCGGCGCTTCCCTGTGTTCTTCCGATACAGATCACAAGATGATCGCCCTTCTTAAACTTTTTCTTCGTGCGCGCTGTATTCAGTTTTGCACGTTTTTTATTCAGGATATCTACTTTTCCAAAGCCGTCCGGAAGTTCTGCGACTGCTTTCAAGATCGCATCATACTCCGTCATAACTTCTGCTTTTACTTCTTCGTCTTTGATCGTCCTTGCCATGTTGCTGATCAGTGCCAGCTCACTTCGAAGCAGATGTCCCTGTGGACGCAGCGTCATTAATCTGGTCAGATTCTCCACGCAGGTCTGTCGGTCATCCGTAAAGGTTCGTCCAAGTGCAGATCCCACACTTTCATATACTTTTACGTCCAGATCATAGATACGTTCTGCAATCTCATGGCATTTCTTCTGATTCTCTTCCATAATCTGCACCTCCTATATAAAGAATACCAGCATGTCGATAATGAATACCGGAACTAAGAACAACAGTGACCATATAATATATCCAAAGAACGATGGCATACGCACACCGTTTTCATCAGAAATGGACTTCACCATGAAGTTCGGTGCATTTCCAATGTAAGTATTTGCTCCCATAAATACTGCACCGCAGGAAATTGCAGTCAGCATTTTCACAGAAATCGTACCTACGGATGTTACCATACCTTTTGTAAATCCAAGCGTACCCGCTGTTGTCAGGAATACCAGATAAGTCGGTGTATTATCCAGGAAGCTTGACAGTGCTCCGGTTGCCCAGAACATCTGGAACGGTTTGGTAATTCCAAGGTTCGGTCCGTAAGATTTCAGAAGCATCAGTGCAGGCTGCATAGTAATGAAGATTCCTACAAACAGAACTGCAACTTCCTGGATTGCTCCCCATGTAAAATGGTTCTTCGTACGGATCGACTCGTCTGTCGTCTTAAAGGACAGATAAGCTGCCAGTAAGATAATGACAATCTCTATGATTGCCGGATAAGTTAATGTTACTTCACGGAAAATGTGAAGTCCGCGTACATTTCCGGATGCATCCTGGAACATCGGCATATTCGGAAGTGTTCCGCTTAAGATGACGGCTGCAACGATCATCACAAGGAAAATAACATTGTGCAGTCCGGAAATCCGAAAATCTGTTCCCGGTTTACTGATATCCGGTTTCAGACCTCTTGCAATATCTTTCCGGTATGCACGTCTGTCCATAAAATAAAATATACTCAATATAATTACCATATTAAATAACAGTATCGGTAATAAATGTAAGCTCCAGAAAAATGGTACGCCTCGCATAAAGCCCATCAGAAGCGGTGGATCACCGATTGGTGTTAAGCACCCTCCCATATTCGATACCATAAAGATAAAGAATACCATAAGCTGGCGTTTGTTTCTTCTCCATGCGTTCATTTTCAGTACCGGTCTTACAAGCAGCATACTGGCTCCTGTCGTACCGATACAGCTGGAAAGAAGTGTTCCGAATGCAAGTACCGCGACATTAAGTCTCGGTGATCCTGCGAAATCTCCCTCCAGTGTAATATTTCCTGCTACACAGAATAATCCAAACAGCAGAATAATAAATGTAAGGTAATCATTGAGTACACATTCTAATACGGTCTCTACAGAATCCCCCACTCCATACTTCACTGCATATGGAATCACAAATAACAGTGACCACATAGCTACAACCAATGGCTGGTTCTTCTCCCACCAGGTAGCTTTCACAAGCGGCATAACCGCAATGCACAGAAGCAGTCCTGCAAATGGGATGCAAAGCCATGCTGGGATGATTGTTTCCATTTTTCATTTCCTCCTTTTGTCTCATCCTTTTGTTGTTTTTTTCGTCGAAAATACTTCGGCTTTCTTTATGATAACCGGGGTACATCCTGTCCTCTTAATGTAATGACAGGTCCTCCGTTACCTTCAATATATGCTTTGGTGATGACAACGCGCCCGATACTGTCATCTTTTGGAATCTCATACATGATATCCAGCATAAATTCTTCGATGATCGCACGGAGTGCTCTGGCACCGGTATCCTTTTTCATTGCTTTTTCCGCAATTGCCTCCAGTGCACCTTCATCAAATTCCAGATCCACCTCATCGAGAGCAAGAAGCTTCTGATATTGTTTCAATATCGCATTCTTTGGCTCTTTTAAGATCTTGATATACATATCTTTATCTAATCCTTTTAAGGTAAATACGATTGGCAGACGTCCTAAAAACTCCGGAATCATACCAAAGCTTCTTAAATCTTCTGTTGTTACTTTCGACAGAAGATCTTTATCCCCATTAAAACGGTCTTTCAGATCTGCTCCGAAACCGATGGAAGACTGTTTTGTCAGACGTTCTTTGATAATATTCTCCAGATCCGGGAAAGCTCCTCCACAGATAAAGAGAATGTTCTTTGTATTGATCGTAGTCAGTGGCACCATAGCATTCTTGCTGTTTGCACCAACCGGAACTTCCACGTCACTGCCCTCTAACAGTTTTAACATTCCCTGCTGCACAGACTCACCGCTGACATCTCTCTGGCTGGAATTTTTCTTCTTGGCGATCTTATCGATCTCATCAATGAAAATAATTCCCTGCTCTGCCTTTTCCACATCATTATCCGCTGCTGCAAGCAGTTTTGAAACGACACTCTCAATATCATCACCTATGTATCCTGCTTCCGTCAGGGAAGTTGCATCTGTAATTGCAAGCGGCACATCCAGAATCCGTGCCAGTGTCTTTACAAGATATGTCTTACCGGAACCTGTGGGTCCAATCATCAACATGTTGGATTTCTCGATCTCGATATCATCCATCGTATCGGTTGCCACACGTTTGTAATGATTGTAAACTGCTACAGACATTGCTTTTTTGGCGTACTCCTGTCCGACTACATATTCGTCCAGCTTGGCTTTAATCTTATGTGGTGCCGGAAGATTATTGATATCTACAAGCGGAGTACGCTCTTCACCTTCTTTTTTCTTCTTCACTTTCTGCTGTTTCGGAATCATATTTTCCAGATCTGCCATGTTCATAACCTGAACACCCGGCATATTCATAAGCTGACTGTAGTCGATCTGTCCGCTGTTCATTGCATCAAAACTCTTCTGCATGCAGTCGTTGCACACACAGATATGATTCGGCAGTTCGATCATCTTTCCTGCTACACTTTCCGGACGTCTGCAGATAAAGCAGATTTTCTCATAATCATCGTCGGAATCTTCCTTTGTAGATTCCACACCGGAAGTTTCCACTTTTTCTACTTCTTCTTTCTGTTCTTCAAATTCATTATTATTATTCTGATCTGGCATTGTCTCTTCCTTTCTATATCTATATTTGTATCTGTTCTTTCAACCTATCGTGTATGGTTATTCCCCTGCCTGCCGGCCGTCCAGCATTTCAAGAAACATCTCTTCTGAGATAATCGGAATTCCCAGTTCATTTGCCTTTTTATTCTTCGACGATGTAGATGTAATATCATTATTAATAAGATAATTCGTCTTGGAAGTCACCGATCCGGTTACTTTTCCTCCGAGACTTTCGATTAATTCTTTCACTTCTTTACGATTTGCAAAATGTGTAACACTGCCTGTAATGACAAAATTAACGCCTCCAAAGATCTGCTCTTTTGCTTCTCCTTCTTCTGCGTGAATTTTCAGTTCTCCAAGCAGATTCTTAAGCTGTCCTACATGTGCCGGATTCTGGAAATATGCCGTAAATGTTCCTGCGATCACAGCTCCGATACCTGAAATCTCACTTAACTGTTCCGCATCTGCATGCAGCATGGCATCCAAATCATTTTTAAATTCTTTGCAGATAACTTTCGCATTGGACAGTCCTACATTGGCAATTCCAAGACCATATAACACCTGCGGAAGTGTTGTCTCTCTCGCTTTTTCCACACTTGCCTTAAGATTATTAAAAGATTTCTCGCCGAAACCTTCCATTTCTTTGATTTCTTCTTCGTAACGATCCAGATGAAACAAATCCGCAAATTCCTTTACATATCCTCTGTCTATGAATTTCTCCAGCGTGGATTCTGATAATCCCTCAATATTCAACGCATCCCTGCTTACAAATAAAGAGAACGATTTAATATGCTTTGCCTGACACTCCGGATTCGTACAATAAAGTGCTTTTGCATTGCTCACCTGGCGGATCTCTGTCTTACCGCCACAGACCGGACAGACTTCCGGAATATCACGCACGCCACTTCTCGTCAGATTCTCTGCGATCTGTGGAATGATCATATTCGCTTTGTAAACTTCAATCTCATCGCCAATCCCCAGTTCCAGCTCTTCCATAATACTGATATTGTGCACACTGGCACGGCTGACTGTTGTGCCCTCCAGTTCTACCGGTTCAAAGATTGCCACCGGATTGATAAGTCCTGTTCTCGACGGACTCCATTCAATCTCCAGAAGCTTCGTGCGCACCTGCTCATCTGCCCATTTAAATGCATAGGAATCGCGTGGAAACTTCGCTGTTCTTCCCAGCGATCTTCCGTATGCAATATCATCATAAACAAGTACCAGTCCATCCGATGGGAAATCATTGTCCACGATTTTCCGGGAAAATTCTGCCACAGCATCTTCTACTTGATCTCTTGTCACCATGACGTGTTCCACAACTTCAAAGCCCTGTTCTCTCAGCCAATCCATCTGTTTCTCTCTGGAATTATGGAAATCCACACCATCTGCCTGTACTAATGTAAATGCATAAAACCGGACGTTTCTCTTCGCTGTAATCTCGTTATTCAACTGTCTTACAGAACCACTGCACAAATTACGTGGATTTTTGTAACGTGCATCGATATCTGCAATCTCTTCATTTATTTTTTCAAAATCCTTATATCCTATAATTGCTTCTCCACGGAGGATCAGTTCGCCCTGATAGCTGATCTTAAGCGGAATATTTTTGAATACGCGGGCATTGTTCGTGATAACTTCTCCGACTTCCCCATTGCCTCTTGTTACGGCTTTAAAAAGCGTACCGTCTCTGTATGTCAGAACAATCGTCAGCCCGTCCATCTTCCAGGACATCATTGCTTTCTGGTCACCGACAAAACGTTTCAGATCTTCAACTTCTTTTGTCTTATCAAGCGAAAGCATCGGACTTTCATGCCGCTCTTTTGGCAGTTCACTCAATACTTCATAACCTACATTCACGGTCGGGCTGTCGGATAAAGTAATCCCCAATTCCGCTTCCAGCTTTGTCAGCTCATCATACAACCTGTCGTATTCCAGATTGCTCATAATCTCCTGCGCATCCTGATAATAAGCTTTAGCTGCGCGGTTCAGAAGCGTTACCAGCTCCTGCATTCGTTCCTGTTTCTGTCTGCTCATATAGTTCTTTTAACTCCTGATCTGTTAATTTTCGAGTAGCTCCTGTCTTTAGATCTTTCAGTTCTATATTCATGATTCTGGTACGTACCAGCTTCTTCACTTCATATCCAAGTGCACTGCACATCCTGCGGATCTGTCTGTTCAGCCCCTGTGTGAGAACAATGGAAAATGTATATTTCCCAATCTTTGTTACTTTACAAGGTCTTGTTACTGCATCCAGCTTCTTCTCTTTGTCTGTAATGTGCACGCCTTCCGACATTTCCCGGATAAAAGCATCTGTAAGCGGTCTGTCCACTGTTACTTTGTATTCTTTCTCATGTGCATATCTGGCACGCATCATACGGTTGATGAGGTCTCCGTCATTCGTCATAATAAGAAGACCTTCCGAATCTTTGTCCAGTCTTCCTGCGTAAGTAATCCGTTGTGGATAATCCAGAAAACGGATAATATTATTCTTCGTCCGTCTGTCCTCTGTGCAGATAATTCCAACCGGTTTGTTCACTGCAAGTACGATTCTTTCATTGCCCGTATGAACCGTCTTCTTACCGACTTTTACAATCTGATTTTCGGACACATGCATGCCTGGTACTGCACGTTTTCCGTCTACAGTAACGCGCCCGCTTTCAATGAGCCGGTCTGCCTCTCTTCTTGAGCAGATTCCCGCTGCACTGAGGTATTTATTCAGTCTGATCATATTCCCATACCCCGTTCATTTTTTTGCATACCACTTCTAATCTAAACACCTATTATACCACATTTGTATTCAAAAAAAAAGAGAGCATTTCTTATGCTTTTTGATGAATTATTTCCATTTTCTTGTTATAATAAAAGTTCAGAAAGGAGATTTCTATGATTACTTTATCTCTCAAGGCGAAAGTCTCTATGTCACACCTGCTTCTCAAAGAAACATTCGACAAATTTTCCTTTATCGAAGCGGATATTACAACATTTAACAGATTTACAATAGATGGATTTTTACAGAAAGACTTTTTTGATGAACAACCGGCTGAGGCACATGCCCGTTGGAAAGATGTACGCGAACACTGCTTCCGTATCATCCGTGGTCAGCGTACCCCTTTGAATTTCAAGATTGTCCTTTCTCTGGCTCCATCCCATTTTGATGCCTTTTTAAAGAAAGAGCAACTTACCGGATTCACTGCCGGGGATATCCAGGGGCTGTATCTGAATTTCCATTATGACGGTACAGATCTTCACTGCATTACAGGGACTTCACTTCGCACTTTCACTCTGGACAAGTCTCTGGAACACGCGTGGGATCAGTATGTCCGCTCTTTTTTGCTGGAAAGTGATCTCGATACGTCAGTTTCCGTGTAAACTTCACAATATGCGAATATAGGACAGATTGTGCAGACTATTATAATAAAAAATTTTCACAGCATCAAAGTACCGGGAAAACAGAACATCATCTTACATTCCTGCTTCCCCGGCACTTTAATCTTATTTTCTTTTATTTATCTTTATTGGCTTTTCTTCCAAAATCTGACCATTCATTATTTTGTCAGCAACATCATAATCTCATTGCTTCTCTTGACAAATGCTGTCATTTCTTCTGGATTCAGCGGTTTGTGTGCAAGCATTGCCAAGTCATAAAGCTGTTTGCAGATCACACTTGTATTCTCACTGTCTGCATGGTCTACAACATACTGTACAAGTGGATGATTTGCATTCAGGATTAAAGTACTCTCTCCACCAAGATCCATGCCCATGTCATTCATACCGTACATCTTCATCATTTCCTGCATACGACGGCTCTGCTCGGATAAAGTGATCATGGAAGCTACATTCTCGTCTTTTAATTTGGCAATCTTCACATCCAGTTTATCGTTTCCAAGTTCCTTGCGGAAGATCTCGATCAGGCTGTCAGAAGTTTTCTTAAATGTTTCCTGATCTTCTTCGGCAACTTCTTCTTTTGCAGTATCTGTTACATCTGCATCAATTCTCTGGAAGCGGATCGTAGGATTTCTCTGCTCCAACTGTGTGATGAACGGAGAATCAATGTTATGTCCGAGAATTACGGCATCTTGTCCCTGATTCTTAAACATGTTGATGTACTGACTCTGCTGGATCTCATCCGTTACATAGTAGATGGTTGTCTTGATCTCTTCGACTTTGTTATCGTCACCATTTTCTTCTTTCTTATCGTTCGGCTCTACGACTTCTCCGCCATTCTCTTCGATACAGTCTTTCAGCGTCAGATATTTGTGATCCAGGTTCTTGAACAGGATTGCATCTTTCATCTTGTCACAGAACTTCTCATCTTTTAAGCAGCCGAATTTGATAAATGGGCTGATGCTGTCCCAGTATTTCTCATACTCGTCTCTCTTTGTCTTACACATTCCGGCAAGTTTATCTGCAACTTTCTTGGAAATGTACTCAGAAATCTTATTTACAAATCCATCATTCTGCAGGGCGCTTCTGGATACGTTAAGCGGCAGATCCGGGCAGTCGATAACTCCTTTTAATACCATCAGGAATTCTGGAATTACTTCTTTAATATTATCAGCGATAAATACCTGATTGTTATATAACTTAATCGTTCCTTCTACGGATTCATACTCTGTATTGATTCTCGGGAAATACAGAATACCTTTCAAGTTAAATGGATAATCCATATTCAAATGGATCCAGAACAGTGGCTCTTTGTAATCCAGGAATACTTTGCGGTAAAATTCCTGATAATCTTCATCGGAACACTCATTTGGATGTTTTGTCCACAGTGGATGTATATCGCTTAAAGAAACCGGACGCTTCTCAATCTTGACTTTCTCTTTTGCCGGCTCTGTCTCTACCATTTCTTTCTCGCCGTTCTCATTTTCTTTTTCTTCCATCTTGGCTTCTTCGTGAATGTGCTCTACGACAACATCATCCTCTTTAAGATCTGCCTCATCGATAGTCTCATATTCCGGTTCTGCTCCTTCTTTTGAAAGGAAAATCTCTACCGGCATGAATGAACAATATTTCTCGAGTACTTCTCTGACACGATATTCATTTGCAAACTCCAGGCTGTCCTCGTTCAGATACAGTGTCATTGTGGAACCGATTTCTGTCTTCGTTCCCTCTTCCATCTCATACTCTGTGCCGCCTTCGCTTACCCAATGTACCGGTTTTGCGCCTTCTTTATAAGATAAAGTATCAATATGCACTGCGTCTGCTACCATAAATGCAGAATAGAATCCAAGACCGAAATGTCCGATCATATCGTCTTCTGTTGTCTTGTCCTTATACTTCTCAAGAAACTGTGTTGCTCCGGAAAATGCAATCTGTGTAATATACTCTTCCACTTCATCAGCTGTCATTCCAACACCGTTATCTGTAAATTTCAAAGTCTTCTCTTCCGGGTTTACTTCTACCGTAATCTTTGGTTTATATCCATCCGGAAGCTGATACTCTCCCATCATATCCAGTTTTTTTAATTTTGTGATCGCATCGCACCCATTGGATACCATCTCACGAACGAAAATATCATGATCGGAATATACCCATTTTTTAATAATCGGGAAAATATTTTCACTGCTGATCGATAAACTACCTTTTTTTGCTGCCATTTTAATCACTCCTATTTCTATTTTTTATCATGCGGATTCCCCGCCATTCTTCTCTAAAGGATATAATAAGCCTCTCATTTTCAAAAGTCAACAGAAAATTAGCACTCTTTTAAACAGAGTGCTAATAATTCTTTGAACTTTATAAAGTTTTTATAAATTATGCTGCTTTTATCTTTATTCCACACTTTTCAGTGATTCTACCATATCAATCTTGCGGAGTTTAAAATACATCACACCATTTATAATGATTGAAAACAGTACCGTAAACAGGAAACTGTACAGATAACTCGGCGGATTGATATTGCGTCCGAACATTGCCGCATCCACTTCTACTGTCTGGATGATAAACAGATGCAGAATCCTTCCGATCCCAATTCCTACACCCGCTCCTATAAGCGTCAGGATCAGATTCTCACGATACACATAAGCTCCTACTTCCTGATCATAAAATCCAAGTACTTTCAGTGTTGCAAGCTCTCTCTGCCTCTCAGCAATATTAATGTTATTCAGATTATAAAGTACGACAAATGCAAGCATACCTGCTGAAATGATCAGTACTACAATAACAAGATTCAGGCTTTTCAGCATATCATCAAGCTGTTCTCTGATCTCATGCATATAACTGACATTTAACACTTCTTTCCTTGCCAGTATCTTCTTTCCTGCATCTTCCTTCTGTTTCTGGGAATATCCATCACGGATTGTAAATAAGAAACAGTTATACTCCGGCTTCTCGCCATAGATCTTCTCATAGCAGGCAGGTGTCAGATAGAGATAATGCCCCATGTAATTCTCACAGATTTTTAGGATCTTTACTTTTTTATCTCCATTTTCCTCGTCCTTAATCCGGATCGTATCGCCGGCTTTCGCATTTAAAAGCTTCGCCGTCTTCTCACTGATAATTGCTCCATCGTCTGTCAGCTTATAAGGCGTATGGCTTCTTCTGTCTCTGAAATGCACGTAGTCTCTGACATCTTCCGGCTCACCAAACACGCACTCATATGTCGCCCGCTTTTTCTTTCCTTTTGCAAGTGTTACGGACTGCATCTTCGCTTTCATATGACGAATCACATCCGAGTCTTTTGTAAGGAAATCATCCAGATTATCGATTTCTTTTTCCGTCAGATTCTCTTTTAAATAGACACTTCCATCGTAATACTGAATCTCGCTGTACTGTAAGTCGGCAATCTCGAAGATGGAATCCCGGAGTCCAAATCCGACGAGCATCAATGCCATACAGCCGCCAATTCCAAATATTGTCATGAAAAAACGTTTCTTATACCGCATCAGATTACGGATGGTAGACTTCCAAGTAAAACTTAAATGTTTCCATAGAAATCCAATTCGTTCCAGGACGACTCTTCTTCCAATCTTCGGTGCCGGCGGGCGCATCAACACAGCCGGTGTTCCTCCCAGCTCCCGGTAGCAGGCTTCTATCGTTGCAAGCAATGTGCATGCTACTGCCACACCGGAAGCAAACGCTGCATAACCCCAGTGATACGGAATCAGGATCTCCGGTATATGTAAATACATAATTCCGTATGCATATATGATAATAAACGGGAAGATCTTTTCACCGATCAAAAATCCCATAACGCTTCCAATCGCCGAAGCAAGCAATGCATAGCCGATATATTTTGACGCAATTGCTGCTTTTCCATATCCAAGCGCTTTCATCGTTCCGATCTGTGTTCTCTGTTCTTCCACCATTCGCGTCATACTGGTCAGACTAATAAGCGCTGCTACGAGGAAAAAAATCACCGGGAAGACTTTTCCGATTGCTCGCATCCGATCCGCATTCTCACCATAGCTTGTATACTCCGGCAAGTCATTCCGGTCTGCGATATACCATTTTGCTTTTGGGATATCCGCAACCTTCTTTTTCGCATCGGATATTTTTTTCTCTGCTTTTTTGATCTTCTCCTGTGCTTCTTTTTTACCTTTTTTGTAGCTGGCTTTCGCTTTTTCTAATTTCTTTTCACTCTCAGTAAACTCCTGCTCTCCTTTTGTAAGCTTCTTTTCCTGTTCCGAAATTTCCCTGTAAGCATTCTTTATCTGCTTTCGTCCGGACTTAAGCTTCGATTTTGCTTTTGCAAGTTTTCTCTCACTTGCAGTAAGTTTTGCTTCGGACGCCTCAAGTTCCTTTTTTCCGGCTTCCAGCCTGGCTTTTGCCTCGGCAAGCTGTGATGTCGCCGCTTCTATCCCCGCCATCTGGGCTGACATCTGCTCATACTGCGCTTCATTTGTATGATATTCACTCCAGCCTTTTTTTAATTTCTGTCTGCCGGCTCTTAACTGTGCTTTCCCTGCGCGGTATTCTTTTTCTCCCTGATCCAGTTCTTTTTCTTTTGCTTTCAGTGTTTTCCTGGCATTGACAAGTTTCTGTCTGCCATCCGCTAATTCTTTCTTTCCAGCCGAAAGTTTCTTTTCTCCGTCTTTGATCTTCTTTTCCGCTTTTTTTAATTTTTCACCGGACGTCTTTTTGCCTTTTTCTAACTTCTTCTCTGCTTTTGCAATCTTATCATTTGCTTCATTAACTAATTCCTGCCTTCGGATTCTGCCGCGTTTTTTTCCCAATGTTTCGATTTGATCCGTTGCTTTTTCCACTTTTTTCTCATATGCATCCGTATAAGCAGTCAGTGTTTTTGTACCCTTTACCTGCATACACGCCTCTGTATAAGTATCCAGCGCAAAGGTATCCTCGCTTACAACGAGAAATCCATCTATCGTTCCTTTGCCGATCGTTGTACTGCCACGGTTAAAAGAAATATAGCACGGGCTGTTACCAATTCCAACTACCGTATACGTATCTGTCGTTAATGTATCCGAAAGCGGATCATCCGTCCCGGACTTTACAACAATGCGGTCGCCGATCTTGTAATCCATCTCTTCATCCGCCAGACATTCTCCTGCCTTCTCTGGCATACGCCCTTTAGATACAGTCACTTTGTTCATATTCTTTGGAAGCGTCATCATATGCAGTACAAACTGGTCATCTTTTGTATCGCTCAGTACATCTACACTGTATGCGCCCTCTGCCTTTTCTATCGTATCTGCCTCGTTAAATGCCTGTATGTCTTCCCTGGTAATTCCAAGTGTACTGACTGCTTTCACATCCATCAGATCTGCGCCGTCAAAATAAGCATCCCCGGTCACACGCATGGACGGTTCCGATGCACGGATACCGGAGAAAAAAGCAACTCCCAATGCTACGATAAACAGCATAGAAAGGAATCTTCCCGGGCTTTTCTTTAATTCCATTAGAAAATCTTTGTGCGTTACTTTCATACTCTTCTACCACTCTATCGTATCTACTGATACCGGATTCTTGTTTTCCACAATCTCTGCAACTTTTCCGTTCTTGATCTTGATCACACGGTCTGCCATCGGTGCGATCGCCTGATTGTGCGTGATCAGGATCACTGTCATGCCTTTTTTCCGGCAGGTATCCTGTAATAATTTTAAAATAGATTTACCTGTATTGTAGTCCAGCGCTCCCGTCGGTTCATCACAAAGCAGCAGTTTTGGATTCTTTGCAAGTGCTCTTGCAATGGATACACGCTGCTGTTCTCCACCGGATAACTGCGCCGGGAAATTGTCTGTCCGTTCTCCTAGTCCGACTTCTTCCAACACTTCTCTGGCATCCATCGGATTTTTACAGATCTGAAGCGCCAGCTCTACATTCTCCAGTGCTGTCAGATTCGGAATCAGATTATAAAACTGAAATACAAAACCAATATCATCTCTCCGGTATGCTGTCAGTTTCTTTGCCTTATAAGTGGCAATATTCTCACCATCCACCCAGACATTGCCGGAAGTCGCTGTATCCATGCCTCCAAGGATATTAAGCACGGTTGTCTTACCCGCTCCACTGGGACCTACAACTACTGCAAATTCTCCTTTTTCAATTGTAAAATCCATCCCTGCTGCCGCAAGGATTTCCACTTCTCCCATATGGTAACTTTTCTTTACATCTTCTAATGTAACAAATGCAGACATCATACACCTCCGCGGTAATTTATACATTAATTATAACTGATTCCAGACAGAGCGTCCAGAATTAGCAATCAATATACAATAATAAAATCCCCGGATAACAGATTTTGCTATCTGGGGATTTTATTGTATCTTCCTTTATTCTTTTCCGTTAAAACAATATGTACAAATCTTGCACGGATCAATTCCAATTGAATCAAGAAGATCGTCCAGTCTGTGATAGCGCAGGGATGTAAAATTCTGCAGCTTGCGGATATCTTCGATCATCTGTACATAACGCTCTGTTGTCGGATCTGCATATTCATCCAGGATCTCCTGTGGACAGTCATCTCCTTCTCTTTCACGGATCACACGTCTTGTGATCAGTTCCATCTCTGATTTTGATCTGGAGAAGTTCAGATATTTACATCCATATAACAATGGTGGACATGCCGGACGGACATGCACTTCCTTCGCTCCGCTTCTATAAAGAAACTCTGTTGTTTCTCGAAGCTGTGTTCCTCTTACAATGGAATCATCGATCAGAAGCAACTTCTTTCCTTCAATTAACGCATGGACCGGAATCAGTTTCATTCTCGCGATCAGATTTCTCTGACTCTGATTCGTCGGCATGAAAGAACGCGGCCATGTCGGTGTATATTTGATAAATGGTCTTGCATATGGGATACCGGATTCATTGGCATATCCGATCGCATGTGCAATTCCGGAATCCGGAACTCCTGCAACAATATCCGGATGTACCGAATCCCCATCACGTTTTGCAAGCATACTTCCACATTTATAACGCATCTCTTCTACATTCACACCTTCGTATGCAGATGTCGGATATCCATAATATACCCAGAGGAAAGAACAGATCTTCATATCTTTTCCCGGCGCTTTCAATGTCTCCACGCCACTTGCGGTAACAAAAACAATTTCTCCCGGACCTAATTCTTTATAATCCTTATATCCAAGGTTAATATAGGCATGACTTTCGAACGAAACACAATACGCATCGTCTTTTGCTCCAACTACCAGAGGTGTTCTTCCATAGCGGTCTCTCGCTGCATAAATTCCTTTCTCTGTCATCAGAAGCAGCGTCATCGAACCATCTACACGTTCCTGCACATACTGGATACCTTCCAGAATTGTCTCTTTCTCACAGATTAGCGCCGCAACCAGTTCCGTCGCATTCACCTGTCCATTTGTCATCTCATGGAAATGGGAATGTGCACTCTCATACAACTCATTTAAAAGCTCTTCATAATTGTTAATCTTTCCAACTGTTGTAATCGCAAAGCTTCCTAATTTTGACTGGATCAGTAATGGCTGCGGTTCAAAATCCGAAATACAGCCAATTCCAAGTGTTCCTTTCATCTCTCCGACATCTCTGTCAAATTTTGTACGGAACGGTGAATTTTCAATATTATGAATAGAACGGTAAAATCCGTCTTCTCCAAAAGTAGCCATTCCACCTCTTCTTGTTCCCAGATGAGAATGATAGTCTACTCCATAAAATAACTCCAGCACACAATCCTGCTTTGATGCAACTCCAAAAAATCCTCCCATAGCCTTCTCCTTTTGCCTGTAATGATCTCTTTTTTGTTAATTTTTTTGTCTTTTTACCACGAATTACTCCGTTATCATACAATTTTAGCACAAAAGGAAATATGCTGTAAAGATTTTGTCTATAACATTTCTTGCAGTTTCTTATTAATTGCTACCGGATCCGCTTTTCCTTTCATCGTTTTCATCGTCTGTCCGACCAGTGCTCCAAGCGCTTTTTTCTTGCCTCCCTGATAATCAGCTACTGCCTGCGGATTGTCTGCAATCACTTTCCTTAACACTTCTTCCAATGCACCATCATCATTTACAGTTTTCAGCCCGTGCTCCTCTACATAAGCTTTCGGATCTATGTCCTCTGCAAAAATTTTCTCAAATACTTCTTTTGCAACTGAACTGTTGATCGTTCCTGCTTCTGTCAGTTCTACTAAAGCCGCAAGATTCTCTGGTGCAAAATCAATGTCTTCCGGTTCCATTCCATTTTCTTTCAGAAGACGCATCGTCTCTACCATCAGCCAGTTGGAAACTTTCTTCGGTTTTCCACAGATAGCTGCTGCCTCTTCAAAGATATCTGCCATATGTTTGGAGTTCGTCAGAATCTCCGCATCATACTGCGGAATATCATATTCTTTTTTATATCGCTCCAGCTTTTCAGAACGAAGTTCCGGCTGCCGGTCTTTTACTTTCTGAATCCATTCATCACTGATAATGATCGGCACAAGATCCGGTTCCGGGAAATAGCGGTAATCCTGTGCATCCTCTTTTGAACGCATAGCATGCGATGATTCTTTGTTGTCATCCCATCTTCTTGTTTCCTGCACAACCTGTTTCCCTTCTTCGATCAGTTCGATCTGGCGCTCTCTTTCTCCTTCAATAGCTCTTGCGATAGCTTTAAAAGAGTTCAGGTTCTTCATCTCTGTTCTTGTGCCAAATTCTGCTGCACCAACTTCCCGCACCGATAAGTTGACGTCCGCTCTCATGGATCCTTCCTGTAATTTACAGTCAGATGCGCCAAGATACTGTACGATGGTACGCAGTTTTTCCAGATAAGCAATCACTTCATCCGCTGAGCGCATATCCGGTTCCGATACGATTTCCACAAGTGGTACGCCACTTCGGTTGTAATCAACCAGTGACGTGTCATCCCATTCATCGTGGATCAGTTTTCCGGCATCTTCCTCCATATGCATTTCATGGATACGGACTTTTTTCTTCTGTCCTGCCACTTCGATCTCTACATATCCATTTCTTGCAATTGGAAGATACAGCTGGGAAATCTGATAGTTCTGTGGGTTGTCCGGGTAAAAATAATTTTTGCGGTCAAATTTGCATACCTGGGTGATATCACAGTTTGTTGCAAGTCCGATTGCCATTGCATATTCAACAACCTGCTTATTCAGAACCGGAAGAGATCCCGGCATACCGGTGCAGACCGGACAGGTATGTGTATTTGGTGCTCCTCCGAACTGTGTACTGCAGGAGCAGAAGATTTTTGTTTTCGTTGCAAGTTCTACGTGAACCTCCAGTCCAATGACTGTTTCATATTGTTTTGCCATCTCTATCTGTCTCCTTTCGCAAGTTCCGGTGCCTCATATGATTTTGTCTGTTCAAATGTATAGGCTGCGCGGATGATTTTCTTTTCCTGGAAGCAGTCTCCGATGATCTGCATACCAACCGGAAGACCTTTTGAATCTTTTCCGACCGGAATCGTAATTCCCGGAAGTCCTGCCAGATTGACTGCGATCGTGTAAATATCTCCCAGATACATTTTCAAAGGATCACTTAGGCTCTCTCCAAGTTTCGGTGCTGTTGTCGGTGCTGCCGGTGCAATGATCGCATCATAAGATGCAAATGCTTTGTCAAATGCTTTTTTGATCAGCGCCTTTGTCCGGAGTGCTTTCAAATAATAAGCATCATAATATCCGGAACTTAATACAAATGATCCAAGCATAATTCTGCGTTTTACTTCCGGTCCGAAGCCTTCGGATCTTGTCTTTTTATACATATTGTGAAGTCCTTCATATTCCGAAGTACGGTATCCGTATTTCACACCATCAAACCGGGATAAGTTCGAGCTTGCTTCTGCAGATGCAATGACGTAATAAGCCGGAATTGCATACTGTACAAGGCTTAAGTCAAATTCTTCCACAACCGCACCTTTTTCTTCCAGCACTTTGACCGCTTTTAAAATCTGTTCTTTGACTTCCGGATCCAGACCTTCTGTGAAATAATCTCTCGGCACGCCAATCTTCATTCCTTTTACCTCAGCAACCAGTCCTTCTGTGAAATCATACGATTCTCTTGCAATAGAAGTACTATCTTTGCTGTCATGAGAGGCAATGGTCTCCAGAATTGTCGCACAGTCTGTGACATCTTTTGCGATCGGTCCGATCTGATCCAGCGAAGAACCATATGCGATCAGTCCATAACGGGATACCGTTCCATAGGTTGGCTTGATTCCAACAACTCCACAGAAAGAACTTGGCTGACGGATGGAACCTCCTGTATCAGATCCAAGTGCATATGCACATTCTCCTGCCGCAACTGCCGCACAGGAACCTCCTGATGAACCGCCCGGAACATGTTCCAGATTCCATGGATTCTTTGTTTCTCCATAATAAGAAGTCTCTGTCGTACTTCCCATGGCAAATTCATCCATATTTGTCTTTCCAAGGATTACAGCTCCTGCTTTTTCCAGATTTACAACTGCTTCCGCTGTAAAGGTTGGTTTGAAACCTTCCAGAATCTTAGAGCTGCAGGTCGTCTCCACACCCTTCGTACATAAATTATCTTTGATCGCCACCGGAACACCGGCTAATGGTCCGGTAAGTGTACCGTCATTAATCATTTTCTGTACTTCTTCTGCACGTTTTCTTGCACCTTCTTTATCAATCCGCACAAAACTATGTACATTCTCTTCTACGCGTTCTATCTGTGCAATGGCTGCTTCTACTGCATCTGCCACTGTTATTTCTTTTGCTTTTATTTTCTTTCCGATCTCAACGGCCGTCATACTTGTGATATCCATGCCTTCGTTCTCCTCTCTTTTTTCTTTTCAGAAAACTATCCGATTGTCTTTGGTACTTTAAAGCTCTGGTCTTTTGCAAGTGGTGCATTGGCAAGCGTATCTGCGCTTCCGTCACCATTTGTCACAACATCCTCACGGAATACGTTATGCACCGGAAATACATGGGACATCGGTTCTACTCCGTCTGTATCCAGCTCATTTAATGTATCAATGTAATCCAGCATTTTTTCCATATCTTTTTTTGCTTCTTCCTTCTCTGCATCGCTTAATTCCAGCTTTGCCAGTATTCCGACATATTCGATTGTCTCATCTGTGATCTGATTTGCCATAATTTTGTCCCCTTTTCATCTTTCTATTTTCTATTTCTTTATGGTTCCAGTCTGCTTAAATCTCTTGGAAATAGCGTAGTCTCGCGTACATTGTCTTCCCCGATGAGCTGCATCGTCAGTCGCTCCAGTCCGATTCCAATTCCACCATGTGGCGGCATTCCATGTCTGAAGGTTGCAAGATACTGATCCATTCCATCTGTCTCCATACCTCTTGCTTCTATCTTTTCTATCAGTTTCTGATAATCATGGATTCTCTGACCGCCTGTTGTAATCTCAAGTCCTTTAAACAACAGGTCAAAACTTAATGTATATTTCGAATCTTCCGGATCATCCATTGCATAGAATGGACGCTTTTTGGATGGATAATGAGTTACAAATACAAAATCACTGCCCCACTCTTCTTTTGCATATTTTCCGATCAGCTGCTCCTCCTCCGGCTCTAAATCGAACGGATTACGCATCTTATGTCCATATTTTTCCGATACGATTTCTTTAATATCGTGGAAACGGACTGCCGGGATTCTGGATACATCCGGAAGTTCTACTCCAAGGATTTTCAGTTCTTTCGCATATTCTTTCTGCAAAAGTTTCATTGCATACTGTAAATACCCGGTTTCCATTGCCATGATATCTTCGAATCCATCAATATATCCCATCTCAAAATCAAGACTGGTATATTCATTTAAATGTCTTTTTGTGTTGTGTTTTTCTGCACGAAATACCGGTGCTGTCTCGAATACACGGTCAAATACACCTACCATCATCTGTTTGTAAAACTGCGGGCTCTGTGCCAGCACTGCAGGTCTGTGGAAATATTCCAGCTTGAAAATATTCGCTCCTCCTTCAGCTCCCTTTGCTCCGATCTTCGGTGTATGGATCTCTGTAAATTCCTGGCTGTAAAGAAAATCGCGGAATGCTCTTGTAAGTCCTTCCTGAATTCGGAATTTTGCACGCTCTCTGATATTTCTAAGGGCAATGGATCGGTAGTTTAATTTTGCTTCCAGTGAAGTATTCAATTTCCATTTGGAAATTGCAAGCGGCATCATCTCTGCCTCCGGCTCACTTAAAATTTCCACTTTCTGCATTGTAATCTCAATTCCGTTTGGTGCTTTCTCATTCTGCTTTAAAACGCCTGTCACTTCCAGTGTTGCTGCCTCTTTGATCGTTTTTATATCAAATTCTGCAGTTTCTTTCTCATATACACACTGCAGAAGTCCTTCTCTTTTACGAAGGATCACAAAGGCTACGGTTCCCATATCACGAATGACATGAACAGCTCCATTGATTTTTACAACCTCTCCTTCTGCACATCCGGTAAGTAACTCTGTAATTTCTTTTGTCTCTTTTTTCTTTACTCCTGTCATAAATTCCATCATTCAGACCTCCCTTGGTATCCTTTTTGGTAAAATAGTGTGCGTCCTCGCAGAGCCATTTTATTTATCACTAAAAATCTTTTTGATAAATAAAAAAAGAGATTCTTTCGAACCTCCGGTACTAAAAACGTCCCAGAATACATACTTGTATTCCGGGACGGATATATACTTGTTATCCGCGGTACCACCCGCATTAAGCTCGCCTTTGAACTTATCTCTTGCACGTAACGTGTGCCTTACGTATCTGCCTAATAATCTACATCCGGTAATCTCCTGCCGACGTTCAACAGATCTGCTCCGGAGTGTTCCCTATTGTTCTGCTTCCTTCAGATGCACTCTCAGTCGGCGGTGCTTCCTTCCTGTTAATTCCACAAGAACAGAGTCTCCTTCATCGCTTTGTTGTTTAAAAACTATGTCTATGGTAGCACAGGATTTTTTAAATTGCAAGTACCAAATCAAAAAATTTCAAAATCGTTCCTGACAAAGCGCCTCCATCTTCTCATGTATGACTCCCATATCACGTTCGTCTGTCATCGTTACAATCAAATCTCCTGCCTGAAGTTTTGTCTTTCCTTTCGGAATAATCTCATCTGTACCTCGCTGTATTGCTACAAGCAAACAGTTATCCGGCCATTTCACATTCCGGATCAGTTCTTCTTCAATCGAAGATCCCTGTTTCACAACAAAGTTCGCAAGTACCTTTTCGCCGGTCTCATCCGTCACAGACTCTCCGCGCTTTTGCAGGAGACGCTCCAGCAGACTTTCATAAATCGGTTTTGACTTCATCAGGATTGCTACAACATAAGCCACAATGGATACAACCGATAACGACAGCATCTGACTTAAGGAACCGGTCATTTCAAAAATAAGAATAATCCCTGTCAGAGGCGCCCGCACAATTGCGGCAAAATATCCTGCCATTGCCAGAAGTACAAAGTTATTGATATACATTGGATTCAGTCCGAAATACTGCACACTGATCGTTGCAAAAGCGCCTCCGATATAGCCTCCGATGACAAGTAACGGGAAGAAAATGCCTCCCGGTGCTCCTGATCCAAAACTTACTGCTGAGAAGATGAATCTTCCGATCAGGAGAAATAAAACGCTCTTAAGCATCACATCACTGTTTGTAAGATATTCAATCAGAGCGTGTCCGCTTCCCAGAAGATCCGGGGCGGTAAATCCAAGAATACCGGCACATACGAACGGGATCATGGCCTTCACTTCCGGTCGTAAAAACGTAGCTTTATTATAGATTTCCTGTGATTTCAAAGTAAACCAGTTATAAAATGCACCCAGCACGCCAAGTATCACTCCAAGTGCCACTATCATTCCATAGGAATGAATTGGCAGTGCATGCAAGATATCAAACTGGAACACGGAACTTACTCCCAGCACATTTGAACATAAGAAATCTGCCGTCAGCGACGCAGACATTACGGATACGAGTACCGATACGGAAAAGTTCTTATGTACTTCTTCCAGTGAAAACATGACTCCTGCAAGAGGTGCATGAAACGCCGCTGAAAGTCCTGCACTGGCTCCACAGGTCAATAAAAACTTCTCTTCGGTCTTTCCTCTGTCAAGCCCTCTGGATACCCCTTTTCCTACCATGGCGCCAAGCTGGATCGATGGGCCTTCTCTTCCAAGTGCCAGTCCTCCAGTCAGGCATAAAAAGCCGCCGAGGAACTTTGCCGGCAGCACACGCCACCAGGTCTGATCTAATTTTCCTACCATCTCGCCCTCAAGCTGAGGGATTCCGCTTCCGGATATCATCGGCTCAAACTGTACCAGTTTTGCCACGATCCAGGCAAGCAAAAGGAGCACCGCAAACCACCCTGCCATCCGCCCCGGATTGCCTGACGCATATGCGAGGATCTGCTTTAACCATTTTCCCGCATATTCCAGGCAGATCCGGTACAAAAGTACAATCAGTCCTGCGATTGCTCCAACTAATATTCCTTCACCTATTAAAATAATCTGAAATCGCTCGGCACGCTTAATCGTGTCCGGTGTATTGTGTCTCACAAGACATACCTCCCATAACTTTCTCATAGCTATATGATACCCGTAGATTATTCCGTGCTGCGCACTCTCACAATCTTCCCAATTATGAACAAGCTCATGTGGCTTAAGACCTTAGGACTCTGGTATCATATACATTATAAATAGAAGGTCGTCTTTTTTCCAGTAAAATTTAATTATCTGAATCTGAGACTGTAATCATATTTGTAATAACGTCTTTGCTGACTTTGTATACGATTTTTGAATTTTCCGGCATCACATACCGGTTTTCTCCGTCTTTGTCTGTTTTTCCAATGTAAACACTGTACGTTTTCTTCTTTCCGGATGAAGAATCTTTGTATGTAGCGGTTGCTGTTGTCCGTTTGTCAATCTCCAGACCATATTTGCCAAGTGTCTTATCTGTCACATGGTAATCTGCACAGTCAGTCAGCGTAATCGTTCCGAATCCTCCGGCAAGCTGTGCCAGATCATCTTCATCATCGTATGTCTTTGTCGTTCCATTTTTCGTAACTGCAACTCTTTTCAGATTGCCGCTGCTGATGGACGGCATAGTATCCAGACTCACAAAGGAAGATAGCTGAAACTGTAAGTTTTCTACCAGTGTACTTCCAATCGTATACACTGTATCTTCTTCTTCGATTTTCGCATAGTAATCTTCTCCAACATTATTACCGATATCGAGCGTTCCTTTTTCTCCGGAAGCTGTCTCATAAGATACTTTATATGCCGGATCCGCAAGTCCATAATCCTCCAACGCATCCGGAGCATCCAGTTTCTGCTCTGCTGTCAGACTTTCCACAGTACCTGTAATCTGCTCAACCGCACTCTGTATTAATTTGATGGTCTTATTTTTTTCATACACCCAGGTATCATTTTCCTTGACAAAAGTCATATTTTTATTTCCTTTTTTATAACTGATCTTTGTCAGGTCATCTGCATCTATGATCTGCACGGTCTGTGCCTTTTTCTTTGCCGCCTTCTGCGTCTTCATCTGATCGTTCCATGCCTTGATTCCGCCATATGCGCCGCAAAGGACAACCAGAATTCCTACAAGCAGTAACATTCTCTTTTTCTGTTTCATACATGTCCTCTTTTCTTTGAAATCCTTTTTACGCTTTTCTTCTCTTCCACCACTGTATGAATCCATATACGAGGATCAGCACAGGAATTCCAAATATGATGAACAGGCTGATAATTCCGGCATGGTGTACCGTATTATATGTAACCTGCAGACTCTTTGCCTTGATTGAAACATTCTCTACATCGTCATAGTTTGCTGTGACTGTATTCATAAACAGATCCAGATTTTCCAGTGTGGACATATTATCTGTAACATCCGGATTGATCAGGCTGTCGGAAGACACTACAGTCAGTCTTCCGGTATCTGCTATATCTGAACTGTCTGTTTCTCCGTCTGAATCATCGGAACCATTTTCTGATTTTTCTGCTACAACTCCGAGTGTATATGTTCCCTGCTTCTGATCATTGTCACTTATTGCATAACCCGAAGATGATGTTTTCATAAATTCTGTTGTTGTCACAGTATCATCTTCCGGATCAGAGACTTTCAGGCCGTGTGCATTGACGAGCAGAACCATGTCTGAACTTAAACCTTTTGCCAGATTTCCTGTCGCTGTTAGTTCCGGGAAAATATAATAATAATTTCCCTGATAGCTTCTCTGTGTATCTGCGATGTAGCCGCTCACTTCCTGAATACCATATTTTTTCAGGAAACTTTTAAGATTCGGCTGCACTTTATCGGCATCACCTAAAACAACGTAGATTTTCCCACCATTGTCCATGTAATTGTTCAGAAGTTTTACTTCATCTTTTGTCAGATCTTTCGTCGGCGCATAGATAAATAACAAATCGCAGTCATCCGGTATTTTATTCTTCATAACAAGATTCAGTTCTTCCTGCTTAATGTTACTCTTTCCAAGAAGGTCTGTAACCGATGTAGAAAATGTTCCTTCTCCATGTCCGGTCGTGTAGTAAATCTTTTTCTGCGTATCGCTTGTCACATAATTGACTGCACTGGTAAGCTGTCCTTCTCCGTCAAACTCAGACTCTGTACTGCTGCCGGTTGTATAATAGGAATACTCATCCGTCACAATGATATCACTGAACGAAACCGTCGTTGTCTTTTTCGTTTTCTTATCCGATACAAGAATCATATTCTCTTCCACATTATTTTTTGTCAGTTCTCCCGGATGCAGTACCGGATCTACCCATTTCACAGTAATCTTATCTGAAAGCGCTGTATATTTTTTCAGAAACGCTTTGATTCTGTCATCGGTAGATTTTTTCTGTGCATAGACTGTAAATGTAATGTCTGAATCCAGTTTGTTCAGGATCTTTTTACTCGTTTTTGAAATCTGATAGATTTTCTTATCACTGACATCAATGCTTTTTACATTTTCAGGCAGTTGTCCCGCAATCAGATTTACGACGGCAACAATTGCTACAACCAGTGCAATCATTCCGACACTGTAACTTCCGTTTCTGGAAGATACATTTTTAAATGTATTTCTTATTTTCTCTAACATATTGCCCTCCTAACTCCAACGTCTTTTCTGTATCATCTGCATCGTAAGGAAAATGAAAACAGCTGTAAGCGAAAAATACATAATGATTCCACTTACATCTACCAGATGATTGGAAACAATGTCATCAAGAGTTCCTGCCAGATAAAATTTACTGAAAAATGTATTTAATGCGCTTTCAAAAATGCTTGACTTTACTGCGTAAGTAATCCCACATCCAGCAAGTACGATCACTTCCAGACCTCCGGCGATCACAATATTTTTTGTCATATGCCAGATAGCAAGAACAATCAGTGTTAAAAGAACGCCGATTCCAATCACATTTGTGACTGCAGAAGTCGGAAGAAGATCCATAATTCCGTTCCACAGATATTGAAGAAGCAGGATTCCAACCGAACCAATCGCTGCAATAATCTGGCTCTCTGTCAATGCCGAAACAAACATTCCGACAGATATGTACGTGCAGCCCAGCAGGAAAAATACGAGAATCGCCATATCATCTGCCAGTATATATGCCGTTCCCTGTGTCTTAATGATCAGTGGGAAAATCAAATATACTGCACATGGAATTGCCAGAATTGTTACCATTGCAAGATATTTTCCCATAACGACCTGAAACAGGCTAACCGGAGCTGTTAATAGCATCTGGTCTGTACGGCTTTTGCGTTCTTCGGCAAAACTTCTCATTGTGAGCACCGGAATTGCAATAACAAATACGATCAGAACTCCGGACAGCACATAAGAGAAATATGGATATCCATAATTCAGGTTATATGCCATAAAATAAACTCCTGTAAATGCGATCAGAAATGCAATAAATACATAGCCGATCATCGAATGAAAGTATGATTTCAACTCTCTTTTATAAATTGCACTCATTACTTCTGTTCCTCCTTACCGGCTAATTTTTTCTCTGCCTCTTTCTGTTTTTTACCACCCTGTGTCAGCTCAAGGAAGATGTCCTCCAGAGATGATTTGTTCAGCCTTAGTGTAAGGAGCGGAATCCTTGCATTTGCAAATGTATAGAAAAGTTTCTCACGCAGATCTGTACCGTCTTTGCTCTCTATATAAGCCAGTGTTGTATGCTCATCCGTTTCTTCATATTTTACAGAGCTGATCTCCGGAACAGATTTTAAAACCACTTCCATCTGCTCCTTAGAAGCTTTTGTCTCCAGCGCAACATGTCCGGTGCCGCTCATCAGATTTTCCAGATTCTCCGGTGTATCACTTGCCACCAGGTGTCCGCCTGCAATGATCATAATATGATCGCACACTTCACGGATTTCCGCCAGAATGTGGGAACTTAAAATTACCGTATGTTTCTTTGCCAACGTACGGATCAGTTCACGGATCTCAATAATCTGTTTCGGATCAAGACCAACGGTAGGCTCATCCAGAATGATGATCTCCGGAAATCCTAAAATTGCCTGTGCCAGACCAACTCTCTGTTTATATCCTTTGGATAAATTGTGAATGAGCCGTTCTTTTACCGGATCTAATTTCGTAAGTCTCATTACACGCAGAATCTGTGATTCTCTTTCCGCCTTCGGAATTTTCTTAAGTTCCGCTGCGAACGTCAGATATTCAAGAACTGTCATTTCCATATAAAGCGGTGGCTGCTCCGGCAGATATCCGATACAGCTTTTTGCTTCTTCCGGCTCTTTTAAAATGTCATGCCCGTTGATCAGCACCTCTCCTTTTGTAGCGCCAAGATATCCCGTCATAATATTCATAGTCGTAGATTTTCCGGCTCCGTTCGGTCCCAGAAAGCCATAGATCTGCCCTTCCTGTACCGTGAAGCTTAAGTTATCTACAGCCAGATGCTTTCCATAGCATTTGGTCAGATTTTTCACTTCGATCAAAATACATATCCTCCTTATACTGTTCAATACTTGTAACAGTATAAGAAGAAAGCTTGAAGAAAATGTGGAAAAGATATGTTTATTTCGTGAAAACGTTAAAGGGGGACGGGGCTTTTCTAGAAAAGCCCCGTCCCCCGTAACAGAAAAGTTTCTTCATTCACTTTAATCTCCGCTCGGCATATACGGTCTCAATACACCTGCCACATTACTAATCGGCATAGTCTGTAACCATACACGTCCCGGTCCGGTAATAATTGTATTAAATATGCCCTCGCCTCCAAACAGCATATTCTTAACGCCCGGCACACTTCGAATGTCCATCTGGCAGCTTGCTGTCATTGCAGCCAGATGGCCGGTATCTACAACAATCTGCTGTCCCGGTGCAAGTTCATACTCCACGACATGTCCGTCAAATTCTGCAAATACAGTTCCCTGTCCACTGATCCTCTGCATGATAAAGCCTTCACCACCGAAAAAGCCGGTTCCCAGTTTTTTGTTGAAGAATACCGACATTTCAATACCGACTTCGCCTGCCAAAAATGCACTTTTCTGTAAAATCATTTCCTGTCCCGGTGCGATTTCAAATGCACGAATCGATCCCGGGAAGCAGGATGCAAACGCGATCATTCCTTCTCCTCCCTGTGCGGTATAAACATTCTGAAATGCCTTCTCGCCGGAAAACATTCTTCCTATCATACTCCCAATACCGCCATTCGACGTTGTCTCCATAAGCATATTCGGAGACATCCAGGACATTCCGCCACCTTCCGTGATCATCTTCTCGCCAGGTTCTAACTGACAGATAACTGCCGGCAAGGTATCGCCTACAATCTGGTATTTCATATGTTGCCCTCCTTTTATGTGAAATCATTTCATTAGAAACCTTTTAATTTCTATTTATTCTTTTCTTTCTTTTTCCCACCTGCACAGTAAAGCACGAATCCAAGAAGCAGAACAGCTACTGCCATCCAGATTACAAGTGTTGTTGTACCAAGCGGGCTGAATTTATCATAATATCCTTTCAGATAAATAATGATGATAAGAAGTGGAATCACGTAGCCTACATAGCCTTTTAATCCCTTCGGGAAGCCGATTCCTTCTCCGGTATTCGCTTCTTCCAAGAATTTCTTCCAGCCCCATCCATTCTCTCTCGTACAGAAGAGAAGATAGCCAAGACTTCCAAGTGGCAGGAAGTTATTGGAAACAATAAAATCTTCCAGATCCATAATTGTACTTCCTTCGCCTAACGGCTGGATACCAGAAAGAATATTGAAGCCAAGAACACATGGCATACTCAGTATAATAATCAAAATTGCACTGACAATTACGCTTTTCTTTCTGGACCAGTGGAACAGATCCATATCAAAAGAAATAATATTTTCAAATACTGCTACCAGCGTTGTAAATGCTGCAAACGTCAAAAACAGGAAGAATAACGCTCCCCATACCTGTCCACCCGGCATCTGCGAAAAAATATTCGGAATGGTAATAAATATCAGACTCGGACCTGCACCCGGTTCAATGCCAAATGCAAAACATGCAGGGATAATAATGAATCCTGCCATCAGTGCAACGAATGTATCCAGTCCTGTAATGCTGAGTGCTTCTCCTGCAAGGCTCCGGTTACGTTCCAGATAACTTCCGAAAATCATCATAGCACCAATACCAATTGATAATGTAAAAAACGCCTGACTCATCGCCCCGAAGATAACATTTCCAATTCCAATTTCTGCCATTTTCCGGAAATCCGGAATCAGATAAAAACGGATTCCGGCTCCGGCTCCTTTTAAGAAAACAGAATGTACTGCAAGAATGATCATCAGTACCATCAATACCGACATCATAACTTTTGATACTTTTTCAATTCCATTCTGAATACCAAACCAGCAGATTGCAAATCCGATCACACAGATCAGTATCGTCCAGAATGCCATATTGGGCGCATCAGCAAGCATCTTTGTGAATTTTGCACCGACTTCCTCTGCACTGTTTCCGACAAAATCACCACGTATGCTGCGGAAGCAGTAATACATCATCCATCCGCCTACACTCGTATAAAACATCATCAACAGATAGCTTCCCAGAATGCCGATCCATTTGGAAATATGCCATCTTGTTCCTTCCGGCTCCAGTTTTTCAAATGCTGCGGCGACACTGAAATGACTGCCGCGGCCGATGGCGAACTCGCAGATCATAACCGGCACTCCCATGATCAACAGGAATACCAGATAAATCAGAATAAATGCTGCTCCTCCCATCTGTCCACACAAGTATGGAAACTTCCATACATTTCCAATACCGATCGCACATCCTGCAGATACAAGAATGAATCCCAGACGCGATCCGAATTTTTCTCGTTTCATATTTTGCCCTCTCTTTTCCTTTATATGTTAAGGTGCCAGGATCAAAAGCCTAAAACTACGAAGTACGGAACAATTCGTATAGCATCTTTTAACCCCAACATCATGTTAAATGGCTTATATTAATATTTTCTCAGCGAATCCTGCGAATCATCTGTTGTATTCTCAATCTTCTGGATCTTGACATAATAACCGGCATTACCGTTCGTATTTACAAACACACGGTCACCAACTTTATGTCCCTGAATCGCTTTTCCAAGTGGTGATTCAATACTGATCAGTCCCTGCAGCGAATTGCCACGCACACTTGTCACAAGCCGGTAAGTCTCTGTCTCATCATCCTCTTCAAAATATACTTCTACTGTATTATTAATGCCAACTTCATCCGCTTTCGACTCATCAGAAACAATCTGCGCATGTTTGAGCATACGTTCCAGATAACGGATACGGCTTTCATTCCGGTTCTTGTCCTGCTTTGCTGCCTTGTATTCAAAATTCTCACTCAGATCGCCCTGTGCTCTTGCCTCTTTTACTGCTTCCAGTTCTTTCTTACGCACAACCAGTTTGCGGTATTCAATCTCTTCTTTGATCTTGGCTACATCACTTTCTGTCAAACGCTCACCCACGTTTTCAACCTTCTTTCTACTATCTACTTCTTTATTTCTTTAAATCAGACCATAATTTTCCATTCGTCGGTATGCTTCATACATCCTTTACAAGTATCTGCTTCTTTATTTCTTTAGATCAGACCATAATGCTGCATTGCTTTGTATACACCATCATTTTCAACGGTATCTGTCACATACTCTGTATATGGATCTAACACCGGATCGTGCTTTTTCATTGCAATGGAATGTTTTGCATATTCAAACATAGACTGATCGTTGCTGCTGTCGCCGAACACATACACCTCGTCCTTCGTAAGTCCCAGATGCTGTCTCATAAATTCAATCGCTGTTGCTTTGGAATATCCTTTCTGCACCAGTTCATACATCCCATTTAATCGATCAATAATATCTATGCCATCTTCAATCGATGCAAAAAATTCCTGATATCTGCAGTTCGGATCTTTCTTATTAATATGGATCAATAATTTATCGTATTCAAAATTCTTCTTCTCCATGCTTGTCTCTCTGCCAAGCCCCATGGACGCCATATATCTCCGTGTACTTTCCACGGGTTCACACTGACTTACCCGTTCTGAGAAATACATGTCATCCGTTCCTTCCAGAAATCCTTCAATGTGATACTTTTTCATCAGATCTATATAACGATTTCCTTCTTCAATAGATATATGGCTCTCAAAAAGCACCTCATTCTTATAAATCAGATAGGTTCCGCATCCACATAAAAATCCATCTACATCAAGCTTTTTAATAATCGGCGGAACGCTGCATATCGTCCGCCCTGTATTAATCAGTACTTTATGCCCATTCTCTTTAACTTTCCGGATTCCCTCCAGTGCACTCTCCGGAACTTTCTTCGTAACACCACTTAAGAGGGTATCATCTATATCGAAAAACAATGCTCCCATTTTTCCGCTTCCTCCTGCCTGTTCTTCCCTTATTTTTACTCAGTAATGACTGTGTTCACAATCTTTCCCATTATACCCATCTTACAGAGATTTTGCAAATTTATCTCTGCAGTTATTTTCCGAAATAATGATCCACCCCATCTGCAATCCCGGATGCAATCTTCTTCTGATAGTCTGCCTGAGACATCTTCTGATCTTCCGCCGGATTCGTCATATATCCAATCTCAACAATCGTCACAGGCACTTTTGCCCAGTTCACACCGCTCATGGAATCTGTCTCCCATACTCGTTCTCTCTTTGCTCCGGTTGCTTTCACTGCACCGTCCAGAACTGCCTCCGATAATGCCTTGCTCTGCTTATACAGGCTGCCATTATATTGATTAGATGCCGTCTGACAGATCGTCATCATTCCATTCGCACTGCTGTTCTCTGCTCCGTTTGCATGGACACGGATAAATGCATCTGCATTCGCATTGTTCGCCACCTCTGCACGCTCCGCATTGGAAATATTTACATCATTCGTTGTGCGCACCATCTTCACATTATATCCACGCACTTCCAGTATATTTTTTAGTTTCTTTGAAACTTCTAAAGTTAACTGATACTCTGGTTTTCCTGTGGAAACACCACTTGTTCCCGATGCAACTTTAGCTTTTGTCTGAGATGCTCCCGGTCCCACCGGCTCCTGTTCATTGTTGCCACGCGCCTGATGCCCTGCATCGATCACTACAAGTTTGCCATTCCTCTGGCGCTTTTTTTCCTGCTTTTTCTTTGCACGTTCCTTCTTCGCCTGTTCCGCTTTTGCTTTCTTTGCAGCTTCTGCGGCTTTTGCTTCTTTGTCACTGTAATCTTTTTTCTTATCTTTTGTATTGATCACCAGTGGTTCTGGCGCTTTTTTTGGTTTCGCTTTTTCTTCTTTTGTCGCGCATCCTGCCAGCGCAATTACAAGAAGCACTGCCAGTACAGATATTATCCATTTTCTCATTTTCATAAGCTGACTCCTCGCTTTCCGTGAGATCCTGTCCCGCTTATATATAAGCTCACATGGGTTCAGATCTTTTAACTTTGATATCATTATAATTTACTGCTGTTTCATTTACAAGTTCTTCTCCGTGTAATCTTCTGGACAACAGATTTTTGTTCTGTTATACTCTTGTGGATTGTAAACGTATAGAATACGAGCAATCCGCAGGAACATATACACATATAATATAAGCATTATAAACATTCACAAAAATGAACGATATACATACTTCCGTAATTTAACCAGAAAGGACATTACTATGCAGGTAACTAAAACTTCACCTACTATCTTCGGACAGTTTATCCGCTATGCCAGTCTGAATGTGCTTGGCATGTTCGGAATTTCACTCTATATACTGGCTGACACTTTCTTTATCGCAAATGGTGTCGGCGCTGATGGTCTGACTGCTTTGAACCTTGCAGTTCCTGTCTATAATTTTCTTCACGGCTGCGCACTCATGCTCGGTCTTGGCGGAGCAACACGCTATACGGTAAGCAAAAGTCAGGGAAAGACGGCCCATGCAAATAAATTTTTTACACATACGATTCTTCTTGCCACATTATTTTCCACATTTTTCTTCTGTGTGGGACTTGTTTTTGCTGCTCCCCTGGCAAGAATCCTTGGAGCCAATGCAGAAGTCTTTGATATGACGTATACCTACCTGCGTATCATTCTTCTCTTTGCTCCGGCATTTATATTTAATGAAGTGTTTCTGGCATTCGTCCGCAATGACGGTGCTCCACATCTCGCCATGTATGCAATGGTCGGTGGCAGCCTTGCCAACATCCTGTTTGATTATATTTTTATTTTTCCGCTTCATATGGGAATCTTCGGAGCGGTACTTGCAACCGGATGTTCTCCACTCTTCGGTATGCTCATCCAGTCCATTTACCGTATCCGCAGGAAAAACCAATTTCATCTTGTCCGTACCGGATTGTCCGCTTCACTTACAGGTTCGACACTTGCACTTGGTTTTTCTTCCCTCGTAACCGAAGTTTCATCCGGTGTTGTTATGATCGTATTTAATATGTTAATGCTGCGCCTTGAAGGAAATACGGCTGTTGCAGCCTATGGTGTGATTGCGAATCTCATTCTCGTTGTCATCGCCATTTTCACTGGTATCGGACAGGGAACCCAGCCACTTATCAGTCGTGCCTATGGACGCGGCGAACGGCAGCATGCATTACAATACAGACGCTACGGACTTTTTCTGATGGCGGCACTTTCTGTTATTATTTATGCAGGAATTTTATTTGGCGCAGATGGTATCACCATTGCATTTAACAGTGAACAGAACCCGCTTCTGCAGCAAATCGCCGTAAAAGGACTTCGCATTTATTTTGCCGGCATCCTGTTTGCCGGATTCAATATCGTGCTTTCCTTTTACTTTACATCCATTGAAAAAGCAGTCCCGGCACAGGTCATTTCCCTGGCTCGCGGACTGCTCATTATCGTTCCGTTATCTATATTACTTGCAAATATTCTCGGTATGACCGGTGTCTGGATGTCATTTCCGATCTCCGAACTGCTTGTATCTTTCCTCGGTCTCTTCTTCCTAGTGAAGCAGAAGCTGGGAGGCAAACACAGCCAGAACGCCTGATACTACACTCAGCACGGCATATACAAGTGCTGTCACTGTGTGTCCGCTCTGAAACAGATCCGTTGTTTCAAAAGCAAACGTAGAAAATGTAGTAAATCCTCCGCAGATTCCAACTTTCAGAAATAACACAAGCTGAGGATTCACTGACGGATGCTTTCCTGCATAAGTTGCAATGCAGCCGATCAGGAAAGCTCCTGCCACATTAATCAAAAACGTCTTATATGGAAATCCGCTCTCACTTTGAACCGGAAGCAGACCGATCAGATAACGGCAGACTGCTCCGATAAATCCACCTAAACCTACAAATAAACAATTTATCAATTTACTTATCTTCCTAACTTTATTTATACTCTATTCTTCTGCAGCTTTCTTTGCAAACCACGGCACCGGTCTTTCACTCATCAAACGCTCCATCAGGTTGAGATTCGGATCGGAATGTTCCAGTTCTCTTGAAAAGCGGTATACTGTATCAACAAGATCTTCAAAATACAACTCTTTTTCATTCTTTATCCACTGCGCCATCAGAATTTCCTGCATAAGCAGTACACTTACAACCGCCATCTGCGCCTTGGAATATGCATGTCCATCATAAACCGCACCACACAGATAAGTACTTAAGAAATACACAAGAAGCTGTTCTTTCTGTATCTCAAATTCCGGCATCTTCTCTGCCATCCATCCTTCAAACGCATTCCTAAGCTCATAGTAGTGAGCCTCACCTTTTCCATACAGCCACTGTTCTGTTTCCAGAAGATGTGGTTCCCAGTTATCCCGAAGTCTCTCTAACCGATACTGATCCCGGAAAGTTTCTGTCATAAATTCATAGAACCTATGCTTCTCTTCTTCTGTATAAAGCTTAGCGATCTGTCCTTTTATATAATCCATTGCTTTTTCTGTCCGGTATTTTTCCAGTACCATCTCTCCGTCAAATATTTCCTGCTTCTGAATCCGGATCTGCAGGTCATGGGCGATTGCAAGCACAAGTCCGGTGCGCAGATTTAATGACAGTTCACGGTTCTGCAGGATCTGTATCATCATTGTTCTTGCATCTGCCAGAAGGGAATATAAAAATGGATCAAATGCATCATCCCAGCACTCTTCTTTCTCATCTTCATGAATCAGAAACTGCACCGGTTCTTTTCTTTGTAGCAGGATTTTCGCTACTTCCGGGCATGACACAGAGAGCGTCATTTCCCTGACACCCTCAAATTCTTCAATATGCCTTGGATAACGCTTACACGTCTTACACAATGCCTTTTCACCAAGTGCTGTGTACATATTGCAGAGATTATCCTCATTCAGGAAATAACACCTTTTCTCCTCATCCTGCCGGAAAGCGCCTTCTTTCCAGTCCACACCGGCACGAATCTCCTTTCGGTATTCTCCTGTTACTTTTTTATATTGCCTGAGCGCCGACTTATCCGCTACAATCTGCCATCCTGCGCAGCATGTATCTTCACAGGCTCCGGCAACGCAGTGAAACTGCCGGTAATAATCCGGTATTGTATATAACATAATAAATTAGCCTATCCTCTTAATTCTTTCAATGGCTGCTACTGTATTTTCATAAGAGCCAAATGCTGTCAGACGGAAATATCCTTCTCCGCTTGGTCCGAATCCTGATCCCGGAGTTCCTACAACACCGGCATCCTTTAACAGATGATCAAAGAAATCCCAGGATGTCATTCCCTGTGGAACTTCCAGCCAGATATACGGTGCATTTACACCACCGGATACGTTATATCCGGCATCTCTTAGGCCTTCTTTAATCGTTTTTGCATTCTTCATGTAGTAGGCAATCTGCTCTTTTAACTGTGCTTTACCAGCCTCAGAATATACAGCTTCTCCGGCCCTCTGTACGATATACGGTGCTCCGTTGTACTTCGTTCCATGTCTTCTTGCCCAGAGAGAATGTAACATTACATCTCCGGATTTCAGATCTTTTGGAATCACCGTTGCGCCAAGTCTGACACCTGTAAATCCTGCATTCTTTGAGAAACTTCTAAGCTCGATCGCGCAGGTTCTTGCACCTTCGCACTCATAAATGCTGTGCGGTACATCATCCTCAGAAATATATGCTTCATAAGCAGCATCATAGATAATGACTGCTCCGACTTTATTGGCATAATCTACCCATTCCTGTAACTGTGCTTTTGTAATGGTAGATCCTGTCGGGTTATTCGGGAAACACAGATAAATAATATCCGGTGTTTCTTTCGGCAGTTCCGGTGCAAAATTCGTCTCTTTTGTACATGGCATGTAAATGACATCGCTCCATGTCTCTGTCTTCGCATCGTAAGTTCCTGTACGTCCTGCCATAACGTTTGTATCTACATAAACCGGATATACCGGATCACATACGGCGATCTTATTGTCTTTGGCAAAGATTTCCTGAATGTTACCGGAGTCACATTTTGCTCCGTCAGAAATGAAGATCTCGTCTGCTTTGATATCACATCCTTTATCCTGATAATCGTTCTTTGCCATTGCACTTCTCAAAAATTCATATCCCAGATCCGGTGCATACCCGTGGAATGTCTCCGCATGTGCCATCTCGTCTACTGCACTGTGCAGGCTGTCAATGATTGCCGGTGCCAGTGGCTGTGTAACATCACCGATTCCAAGACGGATAATGCTCTTGTCCGGATTCTCTTCCTGATAAGCACGTACTTTCTTTCCAATTGTGGAAAATAAATAGCTTCCTGGCAGTTTTAAATAATCTTCATTTACTTTAAACATCTTTCTTCCTCCTGTTTATGACTTTACTGATTGTTTTGTTGTTTCTGGAATTCAATGTGTGACGCATTATACATCAATATCTGTAAGATCGATCTCTCCGTCAAATACAACCTTTGCAGGTCCGGTCATATAGACTTTATCTGCTTCTTTATCCCATTCAATGAGCAGATCGCCTCCCAGTAGTTTTACGGTTACCCGATCCTCTGTCAACCCGTTTAAAATGCTGGCTACTGCAACAGCGCAAGCACCTGTTCCACAGGCAAGTGTTTCACCGGAACCACGCTCCCACACACGCATCTCTACCGTTTTACGGTCCAGTACATGTGCAAATTCTGTATTGATACGCTCCGGGAACCGTTTATGATTTTCAAAAGACGGACCTATTTTCAAAAGATCCAATCCTTTTACATCGTCTACATAAACCACTGTATGCGGATTGCCCATGGAAACTCCTGTCATATAATATATCTTCCCCTCTACTTCAAGCGGGGCATCAATGATTCTTGTATCTTCCGGATTCTCCGGCACGATCGGAATCTGGGATGGCGCAAGGCGCGGACTTCCCATATCAACTTTCACAAGGCTTACTTTGCCATCTTCCACAGTCAGATCCAGATATTTGATCCCGCCAAGTGTCTCCACGGAAATGCTCGTCTTATCGGTAAGACCGTAATCATATACATATTTAGCAACACAGCGGATGCCATTTCCGCACATTTCACCTCTGGAACCATCTGCATTATACATCCGCATTTCAAAATCTGCCACCTTGGACGGACAGATCATAATCAACCCGTCCGAACCGATTCCAAAATGTCTGTCACTGACAAACTTCGATACTTCCGCCGGATTCTTAATTGTTTCTTTCAAGCAGTTTACATAGACATAATCATTGCCCAACCCCTGCATTTTTGTAAATTCCATCTTCTATATCTCCTCTACTCTGACATAATGCTCAATACCATCTCTGCTGTCTCTACCATGTTTGTTCCACTGTCCATACTGCTTTTCTGCAAATATCTGTGTGCCTCTTCTTCCGTCATATTGTTACGTGCCATCAGCAGTTCTTTTGCCTTTCTGACTGTCTCTTGCTGCTTCGGATCACGGTTTTTTAACTGCTTCTTGCGTTTCCGTCTGCGCCTGTCAATATCGGTCAGCATCATCTCGATCGTATTCATCAGATCATACACTTTAATCGGCATCGACAATCCCATCACGCCCCGCACCAGTCCGTCACTCCATTTATCCTGCGACGCGACAAGCAGCATATCAAAATTTTCCGGAAGATATTCTCTGAGATCCGTATACATCATATCTTTTAATTTGTAACCACACACGACAATTCCTTCATCCACAGTATCCGCATAATGCATTGCCTGTGCCCCCGTTGTCGCCACTCCGGTAACATTTACTCCATTTCGCACCAGCAGATTCCGGATATTAATTGCATTTTCCTTCTTTGGAAATACTACAATAATACCTATCATGCTGACACCTCCTTTAGTCGTCTCATTTTTATTCTTACTAAGGGTGCCTAAATGACATGCAGGTACTTTGTGATTTCCCAGTCTGTCACCTGATTACGATAATTCATGTACTCTTCCGTCTTCACTTTGATATATTTTTCCGTCAGATCATCGCCAAGCACATTTTTAATATAAGTGTCCTCTTCAAATGCCTGTGCTGCTTCCAGAAGCGTTCTCGGCAGAAGTTCTGCGCCAGCTGCCGCCCGCTCTTCTTCCGTCATCTCAAAAATATTGCAGTCAATGCTTTTTGGCGGCATGATCTTGTTGCGGATTCCGTCCAGTCCAGCGGCAAGGCATACTGCAAATGCCAGATATGGATTGGCTGACGGATCAGGACTGCGAAGCTCGATTCTCTCCTCCCCCTCCGGCGCCGTCGGGATCCGGATCAATGGCGTTCTGTTCTTGGCTGACCATGCAATATATACCGGTGCTTCAAATCCCGGCACAAGACGCTTATATGAATTCACGATCGGATTCGTAATAAAGGTCAGCGCTTTGATATGTTTCATAATTCCACCGATGAAATAATAAGCTTCTTTACTCAGCCCTTTCTCATCTGAACTGTCTGAAAATACATTCACACCATCCCGGCTTAATGACATGTTCGTATGCATGCCGGAACCATTCTCTCCGTACTTCGGTTTTGGCATAAAGGATGCATGCAGACCGTGTCTCTTGGCAATCGTCTTGACAACCAGTTTGAATGTCATGATATTGTCTGCCGCAGACAACGCCTCGTCATATTGGAAATCAATCTCATGCTGTGCCGGCGACATCTCGTGGTGAGATGCCTCGATGACAAATCCCATATCCTCCATTGTCAATACCATGTCACGTCTCGCATTTTCACCGAAATCTAATGGTCCAAGGTCAAAATATGTGGCTCGCTCATGGGAAATCGTTGTCGGTACACTGTCATCATCCATATGGAATAAGAAAAATTCACATTCCGGCCCGACGTTAAACTGATATCCCATCTCTTTTGCCTCTTCGATCACTTTCTTCAGTACATATCTCGGATCGCTCTCAAATGGTGTTCCGTCTGCTTTATGCACCTCGCAGATCAGTCTTGCAACTTTACCCTGCTGCGGCCTCCACGGAAAAATCTCAAATGTATTCAGATCCGGATAAAGATACATATCCGAATCTTCCACCCTTGCAAAGCCTTCAATGGAAGAGCCATCAAACATGCACTGGTTATTCAGCGCTTTCTCCAACTGGCTGGTAGTGATCGCTACATTTTTCAATGTTCCGAAAATATCGGTAAACTGCAGCCGGATGAATCCCACATCCTCTTCTTCTACCATCTGTAAAATATCTTCACGCGTATAATTATTCATTATATGCACCTCCTGCATTTACTGCTGTATGTAAAAATGGGCGTTCTCATGCCTTAGATGAAAACGCCATTGCTTTACCTCGTTAAAAATTATAGAAAAAAAAGCCCTCTTTGTCAACGAAAAATGTCGTTGTTGATACTTTTGATTGAAAAACCGAACGCACTCTGTTACAATATTTCTAATAAGGTTTTCAGAAAATGGCTATGAATAAAAATTAATGCAGATAATAGAAGGAGGCTCAGATACTATGGGACTTGCAATACCAATCGAAACAAGCGCAAGACACATCCATATGTGCCAGGAAGATTTTGAACACTTATTTGGGAAAGGGAAAACGATCACCCACCGGGTAGATCTGAGCCAGCCTGGTCAGTATGCCTGTGAAGAACGCGTTACGATCAAAGGTCCGAAAGGAACATTTGAAAATGTTGCTCTGCTTGGACCTTTCCGTAATGAGACACAGGTGGAGATTTCCATGACTGATTCACGAAAGCTCGGCATTCCGGGCATCATCCGTCAATCCGGCGATACGAAGGGCACACCCGGCTGCACGCTGCTCGGTCCTGCCGGTGAGATTGAACTCGATCACGGTGTGATTGTTGCAAAGCGCCATATCCACATGACTCCAGTGCAGGCAGTCCAGTTAAATGTCAAAGACAAAGATGAAGTGTTCGTCATTATGGAGAGTTTTGAACGCTCTCTGATCTTTGCTGATGTTGTTGTCCGTGTACACCCGGACTTTGCACTCGCCATGCACGTCGATACAGACGAAGCAAATGCATTTGCCGGACATGAACACCCAACCGGTGTCATCTTAAAATTATTTGGCGGACGTACATACAATCTTCAGAAATGGGCAGACGAATTACAAAGCGGAATCAACCGGCTGTAGCCGGTGATTCCGCTCTTTTTATTATTCCATCACTGCATTCTAAATATTTCTAATTTTCAAATCGTCGTGTTTACAACTTTGCAGTCAGTGTCTTTGCACTGACTCCTTTTAACATTCCAAGTTTTCCGGAAAGAGAGCTTGTCACATCTCCCGGCGCGTCCAGCACCACACTGATGATCGACACTTCTCTCTGCCGGTACGGAATGCCCATTCTTCCGACAATATAATTTCTAAATTCGTGAAGCAGTTCATTCACCGTTACTGCTGCCTCTTCATCTTTTATAATAATGCTGATTACAGATACACGACTATCCATCCGTCTCTTCCTCTCTTCACTATAATGCAATGTCCAGTTCGATTGGGCAATGATCCGATCCCATAACGTCGGTCAGGATCTTCGCATCTTCAATCTTATCCTTCAGGCAGTCCGATACACAAAAATAGTCAATTCTCCATCCTGCATTCTTTGCCCTTGCGCTGAAACGGTAAGACCACCAAGAATAAATTCCTTCCACATCCGGATACAGATAACGGAATGTATCTGTAAATCCTGCTGCAAGAAGGTCTGTGAATTTTCCACGTTCTTCATCTGTAAATCCGGCATTCTTACGGTTCGTCTTCGGATTCTTCAAGTCGATCTCTTTGTGTGCAACATTCAGATCCCCACAGAAAACCACTGGTTTCTTCTCTTCCAGCCCTTTCAGATAAGCGAGAAAATCATCTTCCCATGTCATTCTGTAATCCAGTCTTGCCAGTTCGCTCTGTGAATTCGGCGTATACACTGTCACAAAATAAAAATCCTCATACTCCAGTGTGATTACACGGCCTTCCTGATCGTGTTCTTCAATTGCCATGCCATAAGTAACAGCAAGGGGCCTTTCTTTTGTAAATACCGCCGTTCCGGAATAACCTTTCTTCACGGCATAATTCCAGTACTGTTCGTATCCATCCAGCTCCAGATCTAATTGTCCTTCCTGCATCTTCGTTTCCTGAATACAGAAAATATCTGCATCCGCTTCTTTGAAGAAATCAAGAAATCCTTTCTTTACGCAGGCACGAATTCCATTTACATTCCATGATATACATTTCATCTGTTCGTTTTCCTTCTAATAATACACTTTTCTTAAAAACAGACCTCTGGCTGGCGCGAGAAATCCGGCAAGGCTTCTGTCTTCTGCCGCAATCACAACCGGAAGCATCGATGCCTCACGCTTGCCGGTACCGATTTCCAGCAAAGTACCTGTCAAGATACGTGCCATATGATATAAGAATCCAGTTCCATAGAAAGTGATACGCACCTTCTCACCGGAACTTACAATCTTGATATTGGTGATCTTGCGGATCGGATCTTTGCAATCCTTATCATCCGTAAAACTTGTAAAGTTCTTCGGTCCCAGCAGATATGGCACGGCCTCACGCATCGCTTCTATATCTAATTTTTCCGGATAATGATAGCAGTATCTTCTGGAAAATACATCCGGTTTTTCTCTGCAGTCAATATAATATTCATATTTCTTGCCTTTGGCACTTTTTCTGGCATGAAATCCATTTCGCACCAGTTCCACCTTCACGATACGGATATCCTCCGGGAGATAACGGTTCAACGAATCCTTCATCTCCTGTGGATCATACAATTTGGAAAGCTTCACACTTGCCACCTGACCTCTTGCATGTACTCCGGCGTCTGTTCTCCCCGAACCGTCTACACGCACGCGGTATCCGACTAATTTGCCAATGCTCCATTCCAGTACAAACTGGATCGTATTGTCTGTCGTCGCCTGCCGCTGCCATCCCTGATACCTGCTTCCATCATAGGAAATCGTTAATTTATATGTTCTCATAGTCTAATCACCCTGTCTATTTGTACTCATCTCACTATATTATATCCTGTACAGAATATTGTAAAACTTTATTGTTCCTGTCCATCCAGAATCTTCTTCAATTCATCCATAAATGTATTCACATCCTTAAACTCCCTATATACAGATGCGAATCTTACATATGCAACTTCGTCCAGATCTTTCAGCGCATCCATAACGATCTCACCGATCGTACTGCTTGCAATCTCTTTCTCTTCCAGACTGAACACCTGTGTCTCCACAGCTTCCACTGTCTTCTGGATCCTTGCCGCCGATACCGGACGTTTATAACAAGCTCTTAAAATTCCTCTTTCAATCTTGCCTCGGTCATACTGTTCTCTGTTATCATCCTTTTTAATAATGATCAGCGGAATCGTCTCTATCTTTTCATAAGTCGTGAAACGTTTCCCGCATGCATCACAGGATCTGCGTCTGCGGATAGAATTGCCTTCTTCCGCCGGTCTTGAATCTATAACTCTTGTATCTGAATTACCACAATATGGACATTTCATCACACTAAATTCCTTTCATACATTCTATCTTTTAGTATATCGGTTGCTCTTAGAGAAGTCAAACATCAAAAGAAACATTTTACTTTTCTTCATGCATTTCAATCAGAATAATATCCGGTCCAATCCGTTTAATACAGGCAAATGGAATGATGTATTCTCCATCCTCACAGAAAAAATTACAGATCCCCCGCCCTTTTGGTATAATGATTGCTTCAATTTTTCCTTTTTTCTCATCTATGACCAGATCTTCTACATATCCAAGTTTGCAACAGTCACACGCATTGATCACTTCTTTTTCCTGAAATTCACTGAAACGCACACTGACACTTCCACTCGTATTATTCTTATATTTATTATATGCAGCACGCTGCTTATTCGTACAGGTGCACATCTGGTGGAGCGTTTTTATATATAAGGAAAGTTCTTTCCCGATAAACAAAAACAGGAGTACAGTTCTTCACCATACCCCAGTTTATCTTCGCATTTTATTACTCCACAATATCAATCACAGATACCGGACAGTCATCTCTTGCTTCTTTTGCTGCTTCTTCATATTCCGATGCAACTTCTCCACATGCTTCCGCAAGTCCATCTTCATCAAACGAGAATACTTCCGGGCACGTTGTCACACATGCACCGCAGGAAATGCAGCCATCCATCACTCTTGCCTTCATCGGTTACCTCCTTCATTTTTCCGGTAGTATAACCAGATTGCAGACATTTTAAACGAATTTCTTAAGAAATCTTAGTTCCTGTCTTTCCTTTTAAAGCTTCGCCAAGCTTATCAAAAGAAGTAATGAGTGCGCTTCTTCCTTCTCCTTTTTCAATGAAAGAAACAGAAGCACTTAACTTCGGAAGCATATTATACTCTCCGAAATGTCCCTCTTCCATATATTTCTTCGCATTTTCTACGGAAATCTCGCCCAGTGCTTCTTCATTGTCACGTCCGAGATTAATTTTCACCTGATCTACACTCGTCAGAATGATCAGCTCGTCTGCCTGTGTATCCTCTGCCATCTTTCCGGCAGTCAGATCCTTCTCAATGACAGCGCTTGCACCTTTCAAATGGTTATCCTGTTCCAGAACCGGAATACCACCACCACCGCACGCAATAACAATCTGATCTGCATCCAGAAGAGCCTTGATCGCATCAATCTCTACAATGCGTACCGGATTCGGTGCAGACACGATGCGGCGGAACCCTTTGCCTGGTTCCTCTACTACATAATTACCCTTCTTACGCTCCTCATTTGCTTCTTCCACATTCATATAACGTCCAAGGATCTTGGTCGGTGTATAGAATGCTTCATCATATGGATCCACAACTACCTGTGTCAGGATCGTGCTGACTGTTCTGTAAATGCCTCTGTTTAAAAGTTCCTCGCGAATCGCATTCTGAAGGTCATATCCGATATAGCCCTGGCTCATGGCAGAACATACAGACATTGGCGCCGCTGTATAGTTCTCGTGTACTTTTCCAAATTCGTTCATCGCTGTATGGATCATACCTACCTGCGGTGCGTTGCTGTGTGTAATGGCAACCTGATATCCGTCCTCGATCAGATCCGCGATTACTTTTGATGTTTTCTTAACTGCTTCCTGCTGCTCCGGCAAGGTCGTACCAAGGGCACGATGTCCCAGCGCAACGACTACTCTTTTCTTCATGCTCTATACCTCTTATTTTCTGTAAATTTCCTCTCAAGATTATAAAAAGAATTATAGCCTCTTTCTGAAAAAAATGCAACTCCTGCTCGTCTTTTGTGGTAAACTGAAATTATTAAAAGGGATTTCCCGGTACGTGTTGAAAACGTATACGAAAGGAGTTTACATTTATGAAAGTTATCGTAACAGCCCCAAGAGGGAAAATGGGCAAATTGATCACACAGGTTGCAGCCTCCCGTGATGACATGGAACTGGTTGCCGGTATCGGTCCAAAAGGGCGCGATTACATCGGAACAGATCTCGGAACTGTCGCAATGGTCGGAAAAGAACTGCACGTTCCGGTTGTAGATGATCTCGAATCCGTTATTGACAAATGCGATGTGATCATCGATTTTTCTACTAAAGAGATGGCTATGGAAGTTCTGGATCTTGCCATCAGACATAAAAAAGGTCTGGTCTGCGGTTCTACCGGTTTCTCCGACGAAGAGATGAAACGTTTTGAAGATGCTGCTTCTTCTATTCCAATGCTCTATGCAGCCAACACTTCCAAACTCGTCAATGTCATGAATAAAGTTCTGGAATTTATCACAAAGACAGTTGGGGAAGAACTGGACATTGAGATTCTTGAGATGCATGATCAGTGGAAGAAAGATGCACCGAGCGGTACTTCCAAAGAAATGGGTGAGACCATGGCACATGCACTTGGCAAAGAATTATCCGATATCGCTGTATACGGCAGGGAAGGAGTTTCTCCGCGAGAACCTGGAACAATCGGTTATCATTCTCTGCGCGCCGGCAATATTCCAAGTAGCCACACTGTATTCTTTGGTGGCATGGGAGAACGTCTGGAAATCACTCACCACTGCTACAACTGGGAATGTTTCGCAAGAGGCGCCTGCGACTGCGCAGCGTATCTTGCTAATAAAGGTCCTGGATATTATACCATTAAGGATGTCCTGCATCTGAGCTAGTCCGGCTCGGGTCAGTCTGGCGGTTTATCTGTAATAACGACTGCCATAGGTCATCCGTAACTACTTTGACAATTTAATTAACAAGATGTCAGGATTTTCCCCTAACATCTTAACATTAATCAGAAAGGATTTTATTTATGATATTAGTAAACACAGATTATATAACCGGAAAGAAATTTGAAATGATCGGACTTGTAAAAGGAAATATGATCCAGTCTGTACATTTTGGAAAAGACCTTGTAAACAGCTTTAAGACACTTGTAGGCGGTGAACTTACTTCTTATACAGAAATGATGAATGAAGCCCGTGCCATCGCCACAAAGCGCATGAGCGAAGAAGCCGAAAAATGCGGTGCCGACGCCGTCATTAATATCCGCTATGCATCCAGTACTGTCGTACAGGGTGCTGCTGAAATCATGGCTTACGGAACTGCAGTAAAATTCGTAGAAGAGTAGTTGCAAAAAGCGCCTGCCATCCTGTTATATTGATATATCCACAAATGGTCTGAATGTTCGGTGCCAGTGAAATATATTGCAAATGGCAGGCGTTTTTTAACTATTAATGCTTTTTCACTATCTACCAATATTGTTTCTATTTTTTAATACTTTTTTCTGCTATTTTTACAGCACCATTTTCTCTTCGATCCGGATTTTCTCCAGATGCTTGATCCTGTCCACGAGATGTGTTTCCGTCAGATACTTATACACGCTCTTCGGGACAAGATGCGCCCATTCTTCATCCATGGCAATACAGCTTCGCACCCATGAAGCACTGACTCCGCGGTCTTTTTCTTCTCTTCGCCAGAGAACTTCTACATCCAGCTTCAAGCTTCGCAGGATCTTATATTTTTCTTCATCCCACGCATCACTGAGTCCCATAAAATACGTCGCATCTTCCGGCATATAATTTGCAATATATTCCGGAAAATTAATCGGAAACGGCAGAATATCATATTCCTGCTCAGGGACTTTAAATTCCTGCATGGCACCTTTTATCATCTCATAACGTTCAAAATACGTCAGCGGATTTGCCGCTTTTGTGGATCGGTTCTGATCATTTACCGAATCGCCGGTCATTCTCCCGTCCGGATTCGTAAGCCCGATATACAGTTTCCGGCACCGCATCTTTGCCGCCAGAATATATTCCATATGCTTTAAATGCAATACCTGGAATCTTCCATTTACAACACCTGTCTCTATCATACTTTCCCCTCATCTTTCGCAGTTATTTATGTTACAAGACCATCTTTTTCAAAAATATTCTTTCAATTCTTCCACAGCCTCTTCTGGCATATACGGAAGATCATGTCTGGAATCCGATGCCGACGCAAGAAGATATGCATTTCCCTTCACAACACGCAGTTTCTTTGCCACTATATTCTGATTAAATGAAAAATACTGGATCTGCGGATAATGCATGTATGTGGTTTCTCGACCAAATACACCGCTTGATACGGCCAGACTCTTCTTATCACAGGCAAATGCATCCGTAACATAGCCGCCCGCAAGCATCACCAATACAACCAGCCATCCACAGACACACGCCAGATTAATCCACAGAAAATGGGATCCTATGATTTCTTTCGCAAACCGATCTGCCACAAATAATGCAACTGCCCAGATCACTGCCGGGATTGCCTTAAGAAAGATAACCGACTTCTTCTGTCTCTGCAGCGGAAGTTTCATTGCTTCTGCAAATTCCGGCAGAAGTTTCTGCATTTTTTCAATCACGTCTGCATGACTCTGATACAAAAGGAAAAAGGCGTCCTTTTCTTCATCGTCATCTCCCATTCCGACATTGATAAGTTCCACCCGGTATCTCTTAAAAATCCTTGCAATCCATGTCTGTCTCACCGTTACACCATGAATCCGCTTTACCGGAATTACATAGCTTACTTTCTTTAAAAGTCCGTAAGAAATATAGATCTTATCACTTTTTCGTGTAACCTGATACTGATAATACTTAATAAAATCCTTCACCGTATCCCAGACTGCTGTTGCGCCGATAAAAAATGCTACCGCCCAACCTGATATTATTTCCAGAATATTTTGTCCTGAAATTCCTTCCTGTATGCCAGAAAGCAATTTTGATACGGAGCCTCCGATTCCTCCAACTGCAAGCAAAACAGCAAATAAATTAATCGCAAACACTCCATGCCAGATCATATCATTTACATTTGCTGTCACCGTTGTCTCTGTGATGTTTTTACCGTTTTCCTCATCTGTTATCCCGGCAGTTTCTTTGTACGCGCCACTTTCTGTCTGATGATTCGCATCCTGCGCATAAACTTCTGCCCCGGAACGGTTACCTTCCGACTCCATAATCGCAAAAACCGTCTGACGGAACCACTCTGCTTTTTCTTTTTTCAGCACTAGTTTTACGTCTGTATCATCTGCCGTTGAGAAACTGTCTGTATCCAGTTTCACAGTGCATGTGCCAAGCATCATTTCCAGAATATTCTGTGAGAGATTGACATTGGAAATATGCTTGATGCCGATCGTCTGCACCTTGCGGTTCCATGTATTTTTCTCAATCACGATTGCCTGCCCCTGGATAGAAATATAAGTTTTCGCCCAACGGCGGAGCTGCCAGAATAAAGCAATCAGGAACAATACAAGAAACAGACTGGCTCCCGCAAACTCATCTGCCAGATATTCTTTCAGATTATCCATATGCTTTACAATTTCTTTCAGGTCATCCAGTGCCGATCCTGCAAGTACAATCACGATTCCTATAAATATAGTTCCAAATCGTTCAATCACAATGGAGATATGGTTTCTAAATTTCGTTTCTGTCGTTTCCATGTTTTTCCTCCGCTGCGATCTGATTGATCCGCTTCTGTAAATTCTCTGCGATCTGTTCCGCTTTTTCATCTTCCAGAAGATTGATCTCTACATCTCCACCTGCTGTTGTCACAACTACATTTGCCACGCCGAAAGCTCTGGCAACCGGGCCTCTCTCCACCTGCAGTTTATGTAACCGTTCCATCGGAACAATATTGCGCTCTATGAAAAGATACCCTTCGACCGTATCTATACATTCTTCATCTATGTGATAACCATATCTCCGGTATCGGAAATACGGGCTGATCACACAGTTCAGAATGATCAGAACAACGAGCACCAAGGATATTATCTCGCCAATCCGGATATCTTTTGGACTGAGCCAGAATGCATTTACGCAGATGATCGCTGCCAGCAGAATAACACTTAAGATCACGGTCGACACATACATGCACCCCAGCGCACGTTTACTGAGCCGTTCATATTTCATCTTCTCTTCTCTCATTGATTTTCTCCTTGTAACTAGTCGTTTCTATTCTAGCACAAATAAACCATCATTACAAAAAAAGAAGATACTGTTCTGCACTGATATACAGCACACCACGGTATCTTCTCCTTTATAATCTTCTTTTTTAATGAATGGAAACATTTAGTCCATACTCTTCCATAATACCTTTCAACTTCTGCATGTATTCTTCACTCGGCGGAGTCGCCTCAGCCACCGGTTTATCACTGATGCGAAGATATTTCATTACTCCAAGATTATGGTACGGCAATAATTGAATCATTGTAACTGCATCTCCTAATTCTTTACAAAATTCTGCCGTCTTTCTGATATTTTCTTCATCATGATTAAATAACGGAATGACCGGAATACGAATTTGTAATTTTTTCCCATTTTCAGCCAATTTTTTCGCATTCGCTAAAATCTTTTCATTTGGTACTTTTACTACTTCTTCATGTTTTTTACTGTCCATATGTTTCAGATCGTACAGATACAGATCTACATACGGCATTGTTCTCGAAAGCACTTCCCATTCCGCATATCCGGTCGTGTCAAGTGCTGTATTGATATTTTCCTCCTTCAACCGCTTCAATACTTCCTCTACAAAATCGATCTGGCAGAGAGCTTCTCCGCCGGAAATTGTCACACCGCCTCCGGATCTTTCATAGAAATTCCGATCTTGCAGCAATCGTTCCACCAATTCATCCACGGTATAATCTTTTCCACATAAATATAAAGCTTCTGCATAGCAGGAATCTGTGCATTCTCCGCAATTATCACAAATATCCCTTTTTACATGCACAAGCTGCAATTGCGTATGTGTTGTAATATCCTCTCTTTTTTCTCCCAATTCTATCGCTTTTTTTGAACAGGCTTTTATGCAGCGTTCCTTACAAGCTTCCGTTCCAAGACATCGCATTGCCATCCAGCTTAATTGCTTTTTAAAGGACTGTGATTCCGGACTGTGACACCACGGACACCGAAGCGGACACCCTTTAAGAAATGCTGTTGTTCGTATACCCGGTCCGTCTTGTACGGAAAATCCCTGTATATCATATAGACGCCCCGTTAATTTTTTATCACTCATAGTTTCTCGTCCTCCATTTTTTTACTTTCTTTCATCATACTCTCACTTTTTCTATTCTTCATCAGAAAATAACCTACTTTTTTTACATTAATATACACTTTTTTTCACCCTTGCTTGTAATATTTTACAATTCGGTTGTCTTTTTTTATATGTTTGTTAAAACTTAAACATGTTATAATTACTGTTGATTTAATTGCAAATTTTTATGAAAGAAGGGGAATTCATGAGCATTACATTCGCATCTATTTGTAAAAACCTTGACCATTCAGAACTTGTTGTTGCTGCAACTCCTGATAAAGTCTTGCTGAACTTCTGGGCTATGCTTCCACCCCATTCACGCAAGAATCTATCAACAGATTATTTGTATGCTTTCAAATCGTCTGCAATCAAAAAATTTAAAAACAATCTGGAAAATATGAGTCTTCTGATCTATGAAGATACTCCAATATCCGAAGACTATTTTCAGATCAGTGGATTGAATCTTATTATCACTAAAGATTCCGATACTTTTGAAAAATTAAAACTGAAAATCCAGCAGATTTTTGACGAACAGGCAAAGATTAACAATTATGCATATCAATTAATGTCTCTATGTCACTTAAATGCTGAAACACAAGCTCTTTTGGATGCCGGTTATCGTTTTCTCAACAATCCAATGCTGCTTGTAGACACCTCTCTGGCTGTCATCGGTTCAGCAGGCGTTTATTCCGGCATTGATGATCCTGTTTTACAGCACGCAATGGAAACCGGCCATTTGCCGGAATCTTTTTTAAGCGGAATGGTAGACGAACAGCCGCCGGTCATCCACAAAGACTTTCCGGATCTGCTTCTTTTTGCGGAAGGCTCTGTAGAATATCAGAAAACACCGATTATTGCCGGGCGCATTATCCGCGGAAATCAACTACTTGGATATTTAAAACTTTTCGAATACAATCATACTATTAACGATATTGAGAAAAACGCCCTAGCTATACTATGTGATTTTCTTTCTATTGCTATGTCCGATTCTAAATCACGCCTTCCTTCTGCCAATCAGCAGATTGAAGATTTTTTGGTGGATATTTTAAGTGGAAAAATTTCTTCTCCGGATGCGATCACTGCACGTGCTGAACTCTATCACCTGAATATTTCACAGCAGATCAGTGTTGTTGCAATTCAATATAATATCCAGAAAAGTACAATAGACCGATTATACTTTTTTAAAAAACAATTGCAAAATATGTTTCACTCCCTTTGTGTCACCTTTTATAACCAGCTCATTCTTATGATTGTTCCGACAGACTCTTTAAATCTGCTCCGCAAACAATTACAAACTTTTTTAAAGTCCAATAATTTAATTGCCGGCATCAGCCTGCCATTTAAGTCTTATACCGATGCCTGCCGCCATTATATGCAAAGCCTGGCCTGTATTGAAATAAAATCACGTTTCAATCTGACGGATACCATCATCGATTATGATGATTGGAAATTTATCCATTTATTTATCCATTTTCAGGAATGCTGTAATCTTATAGATTTAATTCCTGAAAGCATTTCCATTCTTCAGAAGCGAGATGCCACACACGGCACAAATCTTGTGGAAACATTGTTTACTTATGTACGTTATTGCCAGAATATTACCGAAGCTGCAAATCATTTACACTTGCATTATAATACGATGAAATACCGTTTAAACCAGATTGTAGATCTTACCGGTATTGATTTTAGCGACATGAATGTTATGTTTCGTATTATTATAGGTGAAAAGATTATGAATATTCTGGATAAAAATTTTGATCCGCTTCGTAATCCTCACTAATTCTTATTTTATCAAAAAATTTTTTAAGGCATCGTTTCATTCGGAGGGTGGGGATGAAACGATGCCTTTTACATTATTAGCTTTTTGCCTTTTTTTACTGCTACAGGCACATTTCTGTTCTGCGGATCAGGTCATCCTGCGATTCTTTGAATACTTCAACGAAATATGCCGAAAATCCAGCAACACGCACAACCAGATCCTGATAGTTTTCCGGATGCTTCTGGGCATCTCTTAAAGTGTCAGCTGAAACAATATTAAGCTGCAGTTCCATGCCGCCTCCGCGGAAATAAGACTCCATTACCGCTCTGAGTTTTTCATCTCCATGTTCTCCCTGTAACGCGGTTGGATGGAATTTCATATTACACAATGTACCATTTGCATATTTACTTTGATCAAATTTCAACATAGAGTTAATGGTTGAAAATGGTCCGTTTTTATCCATTCCCTGTACCGGTGAAATACCATCAGACAAAGGATCTCCTGTCTTTCTGCCATCTGGTGTAGCTGCATTGAACATTCCCATAACGACATTGAGTGTTACCGGCCAGCATCCTGCGGACCAGTCACATCCGCGAGGACTCTTGCCACGTGTAATTCCATCTGCATAAGTATCTGCTACAAAAGAAAGATATTTATCTGCTTCCGGGTCATTATTTCCAAAATGTGTAACTTTACCTAAAATATACTGATGCAAGTCTTCATATCCTTCCCAATTTGCCATTAAAGCATCGTATAATTCCCTTGTTGTAGCAATCTTCTTTTCGAAACACACTTGATTGATCACATTTAAACTGTCAGCAACGGTCCCATGTCCTATGCTGGAATTACCTGCGCCATTGTACTTTGCGCCTCCCCACAGAACATCCAGGCCACTTTCCATACATCCGTCCATTGTAGCCGAAAGAAGTGGTAACGGTCTGTGGAATGCATAGATATATTCATAGCAATTGACCATGCTTACCTGCCATTTTGTAAAGAAGTCCATCTGTGTTTTATATGCTTCCAGCACATCGTCCATGCTCTTCATATCATACAAATATCCTGTCTTCGGACCTGACGCTGTCGGCTCCGGTGCTCCCGGAAAACGGAATGGATTTACACCATTATTAATTGCACACCATAGTGCCGCCGGCAGAATCGTATACGCAGCATTGCCATCTCCACCTGAGTTTGCGAAATCACTTCCGCATACACAAGGTTCCACGCATCCGATCAGGCAATAATTTCTTGCATCTTCAATCGGAATACCTCGTTTCACAAGTGCTTTTTCGGCCTCTTCGTCATATTCAAAACAAGGAACTCCACCAACCTGTTTTGTTGTTTCAATTCCTGCTTCCCAAAGTTCTGCCGGTGTATTATCATGCACTCTTAATGCTACCGGTGGATTATGTAATTTCAATCTTGCAGAAGACTGCAGAATCATATATGTTGCTTTATTGGTTGCATCATTTCCGTCTTTATCGGTTCCGCCTACCGTAATCAGCTGTCCGGATGTATAACCCGGGCCTGATCTTGTTGCACCTTCTGACCATACCTTATTACATTCTGCGACTTTCAGCATGAACATATCCATTAGTTCTTGTGCTTTTTCTTCTGTAATTCTTCCTTCTTTCAGATCACGCTCCAGATACTTGCCGACATACTGATCCAGACGCCCGTAACTGATTCCATGCAGCTGCGCATCCAGAATATGACCAAGCTGGTACATATAGCATGCCTGCAACGCTTCCTGATAAGTACGGCATGGTTTCTCCATGATCCAATTCAGGCTGTCCGCCATTTGTAATAATTCTTCTTTACGCTTTGGATCTGTACAAATCTCTGCCTGTCTTTCGCATTCTTTTGCATATCGTTTTGTGTAGATAATGATTCCTTCCGAAACAATATATACCGCTCTATAGAAACTATATCGTTTTCCTTCATCACCCTGGATTCCTTTTTCTTCCAGTTCATCCATCTTGGCCTTAGCCTCATCTCGAATAGCTCCAAATCCCTTGTCTACTACCGTCCAGAAATTTCCGCAGAAATGACCGATCGGATTCTGTGTATTTCCTTTGGCAACGAAATTTAAAACACCGGAACCTACTACATTCTTGTCTTTATAACCTTCCGGAAGATATTGATCAATAATTGCGCTCATGCAATTTTTATCCCAGAAATGTCCTGTTTTCTTGATATAATCGTAAGTCTCCTGATCAATATCATACGGGTCCACGTCACGTGTCGGAAGAGTATCTATTTCATCCATGAACCACCAGAAGGAATTTTCCGGATATAATGCACACCCTCTGTAAGTTTCTGCTGCAAATCCAACGATTAATTCGTCTTCATTTACAGGTGTTGGCATTTTTTCAAACAAATTTCTTAGATTTTTTGCTCTTTTTAAAATACCGGTAATATCTGGATTTTCCATATAGAACTCTGTTACCAGTTTATATCTGTTCAAATCAATTTTCGGTTTTGTTGTACGATATTTTTTTCGTATTCTTTTGACGCGTTCTGTAATTGGTACATTCTGATACATTTTTACGCCTCCTTTTATCATCCGATATAATTCTTTTTATGCTTCCTATTGATAATTGTCATATGCTTTTCCAATGAGTTCTCTCATCTTTTCTACATCACACGGTTTTGGAGAAAGAATGATAAACCAGTTATTTGTAACTGCACCTTCTGCACATGCAACAGCGTCTTCTCTTGTAAGACCACATTCTTTCAAAGAACGCACCTTTATTTTCTTCATATAATCTCTCAGATAATCTGCCACAATCTTTCCCGCTTCAGCATCTGTCGTTCCTTCTGCTATATCAATATGCATTGCATCGGCAATCTTCTGAATTCTCTCCGGCAGAACATCTGCACTGAATTCAATAACTTCCGGAAGCATGATCGCACATAAGGTGCCATGTGGAATATGATATCTCGCTCCTAATTCATGAGCTGCTGCATGTCCGAAATGCACGCCGGCAGCAGAAAATGAAATTCCTGCGAAGTTACTTCCAAGGCAAAGATTCGTTCTTGCATCCAGATTACTTCCATCTTCACATGCTTTACTCAGATTTTCTACAATTCGTGTCACTGCCTCTAATGCAAGCGTATCAGATAATGGATTCGTTCCTGTACAGGTATATGCCTCAATTGCATGTGACAATGCATCCATACCGGTTGCAGCTGTTACATGTTCCGGAACCGTCAAAGTCAGTTCAGGATCTACGATTGCCATGTTCGCATGATTAAGGATTGTTCTTTTCACTCCCTTTTTTGTATCTGTAACTACAGCCATTACTGTTACTTCACTTCCGGTTCCTGCTGCCGTTGGGATCAGGATGATCGGTGCAGTTGCATTTACAAAGCCTTTTTGATCTTCTGCATAATATTCAGAAACAAGTCCTTCATTTGTAAGAAGTCCGGCAACTGATTTTGCAGCATCCAGACTGCTTCCTCCGCCAAGACCGATTACAAGATTTGCTCCTGACTTTCTTGCGATATCAGCGATCTGATCAATAATTGTGTCTGCCGGATCCGGTTTTACGTCTTCATATACTTCATATTCGATCTGATTTTCATCCAGAACCTTTGTCATTTTTTCTGCAAGTCCTGCATTTTTTACACCTGCATCATAAATACAGAAAACTTTATTTCCTCCCAGTTCTTTTACTTTATTTCCAAGTTCGCCAAGTGCGCCTGCTCCGAATACAACCGGGCAAAGCATTGTATAATTTGTTACCATAATAAAATCTCCTCTCTTATGTTCATCGGAAAGGAAGCATTCCCTTCCGATGAACGTCACATTTCTATTTCTTAGATCATATTTTCGTTTCTTGCGATCAAATCATTCTGCTGATCTCTTGTTAGTTCCACAAAGTATGCGGAATATCCGGCAATTCGTACTACCAGATTTGTGTAATCTTCCGGTTTTTCCTGTGCCTTACGCATCGTTTCTGCCGAAACAACATTAAACTGTACTTCTGCTCCTCCCATTCCATGATAGGTTTTTATCATATCTGCCAGTTTCTTCTCTCCATCTTCTCTGGCAAGTGCGGACGGGTGAATCCTTAAGTTCAGGCAAACGCCATCCATAAAACGACTGTGTTCATAGCAGCAGGAAGAATTTAATACTGCTGTCGGACCATTTTTATCTCTTCCTTGTGCCGGTGAAGCTGCATCCGCAATTGGAGTTCCTGCCTCACGACCATCCGGAGTTGCCCATGTTACATAGCCTTGCTGTACATGATCGGACGCTCCGTAAAGACCTGCTCTGTAATATTTTGCAAAATGTGCGGATTTTGTTTTACAAAGATCCGCATAAGACTCTGTTGCAAATTTCATCCACTTATCTGCATATGGATCATTATTTCCAAAGTGTGGAACCTCTGCAAGAAGTCTCTGCTGTAAGTCTTCGTATCCTTTCCAGTTTGCCATCATCGCATCATATAACTCTCTTGTTGTACAGATTTTCTTGTCAAAACATGCATATTCAATTGTGCAAAGAGAATCTGCCACAGTTGCAAGACCAGTTCCGGTTCCTCCAAATGTTGTATACTTGGCACCACCCCAGGTAACGTCATCACCTTTTTCCATGCATCCTTCCATAGAAATAGAAAGCTGTGGCTGACACATATTATATTCCACCATGTATTCATTATAGTTATTAATAACTGTCTGAAGAGATAATGCATAATCTGCCATTTTCAAATATGCAGCTTTCACTTCATCCATAGATTTCATATCATACAGATATCCGGTATGTATAGAACTCTGCTCTCCGTTTGCCGGATTTTTACCATCATTTAACGCCATTGTCAGGCAAACACTGTAATAAATGGTTCCATGTGGAGCAATGATTCCATTACAGCATGCATACTCAAATCCAGAGCCTGTAATTTCCTGACATCCAATCAGTGCATAATCTCTCGCTTCTTCTATTGTCCAACCCATCTCTTTTACGATTCCAGGTACTACAACTTCATCATTATAATATAATGGAAGTCCTCCAACTAATTTTGTAGCCTCAATAGCGCAGTCATAGATTTTCTGTGGACTATCCTTTGTAAGTCTCAGTGTAATTGTCGGATCATGCAGTCCCATACGACCAACTGACTCTAATACCATGTATGTCACATCATTAATTGCATCTTTACCGGTAACCGGATCCACTCCACCGATAGTTGTGTGCATATATGTATTTCCTACACCAATGATTTTGGCAAGTTCCGGAAGCGATGCTCCCCAGTTTCTTGCAATATTCAGGAAGAAGTTATCTACAATTTCCTGTGCCTGATCCAATGTAATCTTTCCTGCTTTCAGATCTTTTTCCAGATATTTTCCATGAATCTGATCAAAACGTCCGCAAGATCCAATATCTCCGATACCACTCATAAGAAGTAACTGGATATAAAGCATCTGTGCCTGTACAGACTCACGGAAACCTCTTGCCGGATTTTCACTGATCCAATTCAATCCGTCTGCCATTTCTTTCAATTCTGCTTTTCTTGCTTCATCTTCTACAGTTTCCGCTTTATCAAGACACGCCTGTGCATAACGGGTAGCCAGAACCTTTGCAGCATCACACACAATTGTTACTGCTGTATAGAACATGAAATGTCTCATATTATCGTCGCCATATGCTGTTGACTGATGTGCATCCAGCCAGTCCTGGGCTTCTTTACGAATTGCTGCATATCCGGTATCTACAATTTTACGATATCCAGGTGTAGAATGTCCTCCCGGCAATGAAACAATCTGTGGACCAGGCATTGCATGTGAACATCTCAGTCTCCCTAATTCCTGATAACTTTCCGGACTCCAGACATTGAATATATCGGAGTAAGTTTTTCCTTTCCAATATTCTTCCAATTTATTAAATGTCTCGTAATCTTCCGGTGACATTGTAAATGGGATTTCATCTGTCGGTGGATTATGATATAATCCGTCATCTCCTATTTTATAAAGCCCGGCATCGATCATCTTTGGCATCCAGCCACCTCCGAACTCCGGATTGATTGCTGTTCCGCAAAAATTCTTAGCCATATTACATACGATTACATCTTCATCCTCCACACGAAGTGTCATTTTCTCGCAGATGTCATATAATACCTTCGCATTTCGAATAACCGCCGGTGCTCCCCAGTTTTTCTTGTAGCACTCTGTTGTGATCACTGCGCGTTCTGCATCTGTCTGGATCACACGATCTCTGATCCTCTGACGTAAATGCTGCATTCGATCACTAATTGGTCTAAACTCATACATGTTATCTACCTCCATTTATAATAATTTTTTAAAGTTCTTTGTTTGCAAATGGACTTGCGAAAATAAAGATTACTGCAATCACTACTGAAACGATAATATCTGCCATAATCAATTTTGTAATATTATATCCTAACGCAATCATCCAGAAGGAGCATAAGAAACCACCCAGGTTCATGAATGCAATCGCAATGGAAGTTCCTGTACCCACCTTAGAAAGTGGATTCACCATGGCAATCCATGTTGTCATTCCCGGGAATGCAGCCATAAAGCCAAATCCGATCAGGATAAATCCAGCCATACACATAAGATGTGATGTAGATGCAAATACAACTGCCGCTCCAATCGCTACAATAATCATCATCAATGGCATGCAGGCTCTTTTCAATCCATTAAATATTTTTCCAAAGAGAAGTCCTGAAATAACACCTGCAACTGTATACATTGTCAACGCAATACTTGCTTCTGTAGCACCGCCGAAACCTCTCTGGGCATATAATGTAGAAGCCATCATCATAACACTCATATTAATCGTCTGAAATGCAAGTAAGATTACTGCAACAAGCATAACTACTTTTACATTCATTTTTTCATTTTCACCTGCATGTTTTTTAGCTTCAATCTGCTCTTTTGTCATGACTTCATCTTTCGGAATAAAAAGGCAAAGGACTGCAGATACGATAAAGAACGCATGTGCTAAAAATGTTGTCTGCCAGCTAATATCTGCCAGGATTCCGCCCAGTAACTGGAATACAATACCACCAAGACTCATAAACATCGATGTAAATCCCATCATCCTGCTCATTGCATCGCCTTCATAATTTTCTGCGATCAATATATTTGCAAGTGGTGTAATCAGTCCAAGGCAAACACCAAATACAAATCTGTCAACCAACAAAAGTGAAAAGTTATCAAATGCAACCGGTAAGCATCCAAGAATCAGACATGCAATATTTCCTAATATCGCAAGATTCTTTGCTGTTATTATTTTTCCGGCGATCATACCACCGATAAAAGATCCAAGTACAACTCCCAAAGTTCCCATGGTCATTGCGAACGAAACATTCTTTCCGGCAAAATGTTCTCCAAGAACATTCATTGCAGGTGTTAAAACCGTAGATCCCATTCCCATTCCGGATATGGATAAAATTCCAAGTGCTGCCATAATGCCAATATTTTTCTTTTTCTCCATTTTGACTACCTCATTCCTTTCCTTTTGAGTTGTGATAATCTCTTCATTACCATCATTTTCAGTTTCTCGAAGCTTCGTCTGTTAAATTTATAACATTGATTATATATTTCTTCTTTTCTTTTTACATCAGCAGTTTTTTTATAATTTTTTTCTTTTTTGTCAAGAAATTAACAGATTGTATTGTTATTTTTTACAATCGTTTTACAGTTTTTTTCAAATGCATTTTGTATTTTTTGCAACCGTCATTCTTTTAGTTACACCTACAGATCCTGCCACTGGCAGCATCCTCCGGAAGTTATGGCAACTAAAAAAGCCAAAGCACTGCTAAAACACAGCATTTTGGCTTTCATTATTTTTCTATACTCAATTAAATAGTTGAAGCTGCCTCGTGTGCAGAATGTACAGCATGGTATAAATTACCCGCATTCACACTGCAATCACCAATATTTATAACTTCCGGAGCACAGCATTCAAACTGTCTGATCAACGTTTCTTCCGGTCTGACTCCAAGCGAAAGTATCACCTGCTCACACTTAATTGTCTCTTTTTCTCCATCTTCCATTTCAAAAATGGCTCCTTCTTCCGTCACTTCTTTTAATTTTCTCTTTCCTTTGAAGCAAACATCTCTTTTTTTCAGCATGTCTAACAAGGCAATCTGGTTAAATTTAGCGCCTCCTTTTCCAAATTCTTCCTCTGAAATCATATCCACAACCGTTACTTTTTTCCCTTTTTTGCAAGATTTAAGGCACACTCACATCCAGTAAGTCCTCCTCCGACAATTACGACTTCCTTTCCGGTCTGTACTTTTTCTGTTTCAACATCTCCTACCCAGAACGTTTTATTTTCTACAATAAAGTCTTGCGGAAGTATTGGTTTTGCCCCAATTGCAACCAAAATCACATCATATTTTTCCTCTTTTAATCTCTGTGCGGTTGCAACTGTATTTTTCTTTATTACAATTCGTTCATCCTCTTCCGTTGCACGAACCGACCACTCCAGATATTTTTTCAAATCTTCTTTAAATGCAGGTGCTGCCGCTATATTTAATACACCGCCCAGACGGTCTGATTTTTCATACAAAGTAACCAGATGACCTCTGTCCGCTGCGGTTCTTGCCGCTTCCATTCCGGCTGCACCGCCTCCTATGACTGCCACTTTTTTACTTCTTGTTTTCCCTATGTTCATATATAAGGTTTCCATTCCCATTTCTGCATTTACAGAACATCTTACCGGAGCCATAAAATAGTGTGTACGGTTAATACAATTATTGCATCGAATACAAGGACGCGTTTTCTCTTCTTTCCCATAACAGGCATTTTTCACCATATATGGATCAGCCATCAGTCCTCGTGCCATGGAAACCATATCCAGTTTTCCGTTTTTTATATATTCATCTGCCTGCTCCAAAGTAACTGAACCAACAGCCGTCACTGGAATATGTAATTTTTCTTTCATCTTAGATGCATCTTCCAGATTGATTCCATGCGGATAGTATAATGGCTGATTCATATATGGTGCAAGATTCTGCATTGCATGCAGGCCTCTCGATACATGCAACAAATCAATTTTATCTTCAATTTCCCGGGCAAATGCGATCTCATCATCCAATGACGGTGAGCCTTCTATCATATCACTTGCATTGATTCGATATTCAATTGCCATTGTATTTCCTATTTTTTTTCGAATTGCTGCTAAAAGTTCTTTTGTAAATCTTGATGCATTTTCGATTGTATCCGCACTATATTCATCTGTTCTTCGATTAATCACTTTAGATAAAAAACACCCCGGAAGCTGTCCATGCGCTCCATGCACAACCAGACTGTCAAATCCGCAACGTTTTGCCCGCTCCGCTGCATTTGCAAAATCTTCAATAATTTCTTTCAGCTGTTCTTTTGTTAAATCTGTAGGATCCAGCTCTACCGCAACATTCTTTCCTTCATCACGCTTTTCAAAAGATCCTGCATAAAAATTAATTGCAAACAACTCTATCCCGATTTTTGCCTGATACATATGTGCAAGATCTGTCAGTGACATCATCTCATTAACCACCGATTCTTCAGACATTCGCAGTAAATGTGTAACTACAGGCGGAATATTTCTATTTACACATCCGCACCCAATATTAATACAGGCAACTCCCCCTTTTACAATATCTCTTACCCATTCCATTAATTCGCGATTTACATGTCCGTCTCCCGTCGCAAAACTAGGCCAGACCGGAGTAAAAGATACTCTGTTTTTTAACTTCATTGGTCCGATCTGAATCGGTTGCAATACATGTTCATACATTGTGTGATTCATTTTTTTGCTCCTTTCGTATAAAATCTGTTTTTAGTATAGAAAGCGCGCAAAAAACCAACAATATTCATATCTGACAAATTCTTAACATATTTTTGCAAAATATTACAGCTCTACTATTTAAATACAAAAACCGGAAAATTCTTGGATGAAATAAAATAAGAGACAGGAAATATTACGCACCTTTGAGGAAGTACCCCACTACATATTTCCTGCCTCTTATTTTTATTATTCTAAAGCATCTCTAAAATAGTTTCTTTTGACTGTGCGCCTACGGTTCTGGCTGCCACTTCTCCATTCTTGAATACAAACAGCATCGGAATGGAAAATACCTTGTACTGTCTTGCAATCTCTGGGTTCTCATCCACATCAATCTTGCACACTTTAATATCTGTTCTTTCCTCTGCAATCTCTTCTATGATCGGTCCCACCATCTGGCACGGTCCACACCAGGTTGCCCAGAAATCAACCAGTACCGGTTCTTTTGCCTGTAATACTTCCTGTTCAAAAGTATCATTTGTCACATGAATCACTGCCATATCTATCGTCCTTTCTTTTATTCTTCTTAAAGTTAGTTTTTCTGTTTTTCAGTTATTATTATACTATATTTTGAAAATATTTTTGTAACATTTGTTACATATTTTTAACTTTTAATGACTCTTTCCTTTTTCTCCGCATCATCTTTATGCTTTGCTGATCCGATCAATCGCATCCAGTTCTTCTTTTGTAAATGATATATTTTGCAATGCTGCAATATTATCCAGGATCTGTTCCGGTCTGGATGCTCCGATCAATACGGAACATACGTCTCCATCTTTTAAAATCCACGCAAGCGCCATTTGCGCCAGTGACTGTCCACGAAGCTTTGCGATTTCATTCAACGCTGTTGTTTTCTTTACCAGTTCCGCTGTAATATCGGATTTGTGTAAAAATCGCGGATCTCTCGCTGCGCGGCTGTCTTCTGGAATTCCATGCAAGTATTTATCTGTCAGACACCCCTGCGCCAGTGGACTGAACGCAATAATTCCAACACCGTTTTCCCTGCAACAGTCTTTTACACCATCCTCTTCAATCGTCCGGTCATAAATTGAATAGCGGCGCTGATTTACGATAAACGGACAATGTCTTTCACGCAGCAACTCTACCGCCCGTTTTGTATATTCTTCGTTATAATTTGATACGCCTGCATACAGTGCTTTTCCACTGCGCACAATATCGGTAAGAGCATCCATCGTCTCTTCCAGTGGTGTATTCGGATCCATTCTGTGATGATAAAATACATCTACATAATCCAATCCTAACCGCTTCAGACTCTGATCGAGACTTGCCATCAGATATTTTCTGCTGCCGCCGTCCCCATAAGGACCATCCCACATATCATATCCTGCTTTCGTTGCAATGACCAGCTCGTCCCGGTATGGCATAAAATCGTCTTTTAAAATCCTTCCAAGACTCTTCTCGGCACTTCCATACACCGGACCATAATTATTTGCCACATCAAACTGCGTAATTCCATTGTCAAATGCGGTTCTGCACATTTTCTTCATGTTGTCATAATTATCTTTTGATCCGAAATTATGCCACAATCCAAGTGACACAGCCGGGAATTTAAGTCCACTTCTTCCGACACGGTTGTATGTCATCTTCTCATAACGGTCTGATGCCGCTGTATAAATATCTGCTATATCTGCCATTCTTCTGTCCTTCCTTTCAACTGTCTGATCAGCATATTGTTTTCTCTCTGTTTATATAACGCTATTACTTTTTACTCGATCCAGAATACTCTTCCGTCTTTTCTGTCTGCTGCCTGCGGCAGTTCTCCGTCTGTATATCCGACAGCACAGTGGGCAATTCCTTCCCATTCGCCTTCGATTCCTAATTTCTTCAATAATTGCTTGTATTCCGTCATCTCAAATTCTTCTTTTGCACGGTGGATCCAGATGCTTCCAAGTCCCAGTGTATGTGCGGCAAGCATCATATTTCCCATAACAAGACTTCCATCGTAAACGTAAGTGGATCTCTCCTTATTTGCTAACACAAGCAAAATCGCCGGTGCACCGTAAAATGGATCAAAGCCTTCATCCCAGCCACCAATCTTGCGGTTGATCTCTGATAACTCATCGCGAAGTTCTTTATTTGTCACAGCGATTGTAATAGTTGCCTGCTGTCCCATGCCATTTGCTGCATACAGACCTGCTTCAATGATCTGCTCCAAATCCTGCTTTGCCGGCATGTCCGGTTTGAATTTGCGGATACTGCGGCGTTCTTCCATTGCTTTTATTATTTCATTCATATTCATGACCTCCAATCAATCTTTCAAACTACCGTCTATTATATATGATTTTAATGGATTTGGAATACTCTTTTTCTTTTCCGTTTTTCCCATTCTGTCATATTGAAATTGCCTCCTGTTGTTATACCATAAAAATAACGACATTGTATTTCACTTTCGCAACATACAATGCCGTTACTTTTATTTTCTTCGATACCCCAAACAAAACATATTCCTGTATACGATAATATCATATACCAAATTCGACTTGTTCAGTTTTAGTGGACCTGGCGGGAGTTGAACCCGCGTCCGAAAGCCCATCCATCAGAGCATCTCCCATCACAGTCATTATTCTGACATTCCCTCCGCGAATCACCTAATGACAGGTTATCCGTTTTAGTAGCTTCATAAGTTCTTCCATCTCCGCAAAGCTTTGGAAACGAAGTGCTCCGCCTGTTTGAAGCCGGTTACCGGAACAGCGGATGATTCCGGGCCGACTGCCGCCTAATTAGGCTGCGTACGCTAAATTTTCGTCTGCGTTTATATTTAGTTGGAACTTTTAACGTAGTGTCCCGCTACGGATGGCTTCTCCAACTTCCAGACCCCCGTCGAAACCAGTACAAGCCCTTATGTGTAGACTACTGGTGTGCAGACGTCTTTCGTCTGGATATCATTATAGGGAGATGCCGCTGAAAAGTCAAGGGTTGCTCATTAAACTTGTAGTTTAAAATATCATCACTTCCTGCAATCCCCAGCAGTCACCGATTCCTTCAACTTCTACATATGCTTCTCGAGGTACTCCCGCACCATCCGAAACTCATCTTCATAAATACAGTTCGGCAGGCTTCCGTCCTGCACACCCTTCAGACATTCTTCATAGTCCATCCATTTTACCGATTCAACTTCTGACTCCTGTAATTTAAGATCCGCGATATCTACCGGCTTTGTATAGACATAGACACTGCTGAATTCTTTATCACGGAACATGTGGCCGTAAAACTCCGCTTCAAATGCCGCATTGTGAACACCGACATAATGAAGATCTTCTGCCGCGACAGCAAGTCCCAGTTCTTCTCCCATTTCGCGGATTGCGGATTCCAGAAGTTCTGCGCCTGCCTCCACATGTCCTGCGGAAGATATATCGTAACAACCCGGATTGGAATCCTTGCAAGCACTTCGCTTTTGAAGCAAAACATCATAATCTCTGCCATGTTCTGTCTCTTTTTCACGGACAATCCACATATGGACCGTTGCATGCGGACTTCCTTCTCTATGCACCACACCGCGCTCTTTTGTTATGCCGGTTTTATTTCCATTTTCATCCAGTACATCGAAAAGCTCCATAGGCTTTCCATTCAATGCTGCTGCAACCAGCTTGTCTCCGCCATCATAGGTCAATTTCAAAGAGAAAAATTCTTTCTGTTCATCCAACAGACGGAAGAAGATCTTATCTCCCTCCCAGATATTCAGATGCCATACTTCTTCGATATCCACCCATTCCAGTTCGCCTTCATCGCATGGAATCGGTTCTCCTTCAAATCCATCTGCAGTAAATAAAGACATATATTCTGTCACACCGCCACCGGATACAAAGGTCACGATTCCGCGGTACTGATAAGATGTCAGCGTATAGCCGGTCTCTTCTTTTACTTCGCGAAGAAGACACTCTTCCGGACTTTCATCCACTTCAAAATGTCCTCCGACTCCGATCCATTTATCTTTATTTACATCATTTTTCTTCACCGTTCTGTGAAGCATCAGATATTTTCCGTCTTTTTCTATATAACATAGTGTACTTAATCCTGTCATTTTCGTCCTCTCCTCTTGAGTGTCCGTTTTATCTTATGATATGATACCAATGTTCCATTATTATGATAATGAATTTTCAGGAGAAATGCAATGAATCGAACGATTGAATATAAAATAACAGAAGAGCAAAACGGACTCCGCGTGGAGCAGTTTTTACGCCGCAAAGGTTATTCCGGTCAGAATCTTGCCGAGATCAAGCGTATGCCCAAAAGCGTTCTCGTAAACGGAGAACATTATTATATGCGCCAGACTTTAAAAACCGGTGATGATCTTGTTATCAAAATCTGTGAAACTGCCTGTTCGGAAAAGATCCCTCCGGTTTATCATCCACTTGATATTGTCTATGAAGATGAAGATATCGTTGTTATAAATAAAGCCGCCGGTATGCCGATCCATCCGTCCTTGAATCATTACACCGAATCGATGGCAAATGCGCTTGCATGGTACTATCAGGAACAGGGAAAACCTTTTATTTTCCGTTGCTGCAACCGCTTAGACCGGGATACTTCCGGGCTGACAGTTGTTGCCAAGCATCTGGTGAGCGGAAGCATTTTATCCACTATGGTAAAGGAGCGGCGTATCCACCGGGAATACCTCGCTATCTGCAAAGGTTCTGTCACACCGTCCGAAGGCACGATCAATGCGCCTCTTGGTCGCAAACCCGGAACGATCATTGAACGGACGGTAGATTTTGAAAATGGAGAAAAAGCGATCACGCACTACCATGTCATGGATGAAAAAAACGGGCACAGCCTTGTCTCCCTCCGTCTGGAGACAGGCCGCACCCATCAGATCCGGATCCACATGCGCTACCTTGGTTTTCCACTCATTGGCGATTATCTGTATAATCCCGACATGGAACATATTACAAGACAGGCTCTTCATTCTCACAAATTGTCTTTTACACATCCGATCACCGGTGAGACAATGGAATTTACCGCACCGCTTCCTGACGATATGGCACAGGTACTTCAGTAAACTCCTGTGCCATTTATAACTTTATATCTTCTCAATCTTGTCTCGGAGTTTTAACATCCGGGCGTCCAGTTTTGCAATATCCTCTGCATATTTCTTTAATTCTGCTGCCACTTCATCGCTGCCGTCCAGCTGCTTCTTATAAAACAACTGATAATCCAACACAGACCAGTAATCCATCGCAACTGTCCGAAACTGCACTTCTACTTTCTGCTTCTGAGAACCTTTTGCAAAATAAATCGGGATTTCCAACGTAATATGCAGACTCTTATAACCATTCTTTTTCGGTACCTTGATGTAGTCCTTCTCCTTAAGAACTTCTACATCTCCCTGCGCTTTTAATATATTTGCGACTTCATATACTTCATCTTCAAACGGGCAGACCACGCGAACGCCTACAAGGTCATTCAATTTCTCCGCTGCCGTCTGGAAATCTGTCTTATAGCCTTTTCGTACCAGTTTTGCGTAAATACTTTCTGCACTCTTCTTCCGGCTGCTGATCTGATTCACAACCGTTCTTCCTTTTTGTTTGGATAATTCTGTATTAATCATCTGTAGTTTCGCTATAAGAATGTCTATCGCACACTGGCATTTAATTTGATATTCTGTTTCAGCCAGACATTCCGCAATATCATCTATCTTCTGTTGTTCTTTTTCAGACAGGCATTGCAATCTTTTTTCCTGCCTGTCTTTTTTTACACTTTTTTTCTTCTTTTTTGTCATGATTTTACTCCTTTATAAAGCAAAATAGTACCTTATTTTTCCGATTCTATCTATCGATATATTCGTAAATCCAGGAAAATTTTATGTAAAATCAGCACTGCATTGCCTTTCTGATTTCTATTGTCAATAGCTTTGCAGCCACCGGCTTCGCCACATATCCGTTCATTCCCGCATCCTTACACATCTGTTCGCTGTCTGAGGCACTTTGTGCAGTCATTGCCAGAATTGGGACATTTTTTGCATGGTCAGTTTCCAGCTTCCTGATTCTTCTCGCTGCTTCCATACCGTCCATCACCGGCATCATCAGATCCATTAAGATCACATCATAGTTACAGTTTTTACTCACCATATCAACTGCTTCCTGTCCGTTCCATGCTTTTTCTACCGTTGCCCCGGCATCTTCCAGATAGAACTGTGCAACTTCCATATTGATATCATTATCTTCTACCAGTAAAACATGCACTCCTTTAAGTGATTTATCCGTTTTTTCTTTTTCTGATATGTCTGTCTCATATTCGGCAGTATCCAGTTCAAATGGAATCTGTACAATAAATACAGAGCCTTCACCAAGCACACTTTTTACTTTAATACTTCCATGCATCTTATCAATCAGTCCCCGCACGATCGACATTCCAAGGCCTGTTCCTTTGTACTGTGTACGCGCATCTGTCTTTTCCTGTGTAAATGGCTTATAAATCTGATTTGCAATAAATTCTTTACTCATACCGATACCGGTATCGACAATCTTAAATTCATACAATGCATGTGTAGCATTATATTTCACTTCTTGTACATACGTGTCAATATGTCCGTTTTCTTTATTATATTTGATTGAATTACTAAAAAGATTAATTAAAATCTGACGTAAATGCAGCGGACTTCCAATCAATTTTACATGCCTGAGATCAATTCTGTGCTTTTCATGCGTAATTCCGTTTTCTTTAATCTGGATATCCAGAAGTGCACTTACTTCATCCATCAATTCTTCCAGATTAAATGGTTCTTTACCAAGTTTCATTTTTCCCGATGAGATTTTATTCACTTCAAGTACATCATTTACCAACGCCTGTAAATGATCTGTAGAAAGTCGAAGCTTTCTTAAGCAATCGTCCAGTTTCTCTTTGTCATCCCGGTTTTTTTGAATAATATCTATCATTCCGGCAATTCCATTAATCGGTGTGCGAATATCATGACTCATACGGTTCATAAATTCTGTTTTGGCTTTGTTCTCTGAATCTGCAGTTTCATAAGCGACCTGCAGACGTTCTCTCTCCTGCTGTTCTTTTGCATGAAACAGCGAAGTATTTTTGAACAGGATCATTCCCTGGATCACTGTACTTCTTTTTCCTGTTTTACTGTCAAATAACGTGTCCAGTGACATAAGAACTGTTTTCTGCATCCAGACATATTTTCCTGTATGATTCCGTTCCTGATATTCTACCGTAACCTGTTTTTCGCCATTCAGATAACGTTCCAGCAGCTTGGAAGACGAATCTACGATCCGATAATTCTCCAGTGTCTCTTCTGCAACATACTGCTGTCGTTCCTGACAATAGAGGTCATAGGAACACGGTGTCTTTGCATCTACCGCAAATTCGTGTCTTCCGGTATGGTAGAAAATACTCTTCAGGCAGTCATTGGTCAGATCTACCGTATAAATTGCCTGTGCGGTTTCCATCAGTGCTTCTACATAATTGCCGTTCTCCAGAATGGACTGTTTCATCTGCTCATAATATCTCGTCAGTTGAAATTTTTCATCTGTACCCATCTTCTCACTGTCGTGAAATTCATCAAATCCAAGGATGAAATGATGCAGTCTTCCATCTGCCGCATCATTTACAAAAAGTGCCGTCATTCTTCCATAACGATATCCCGCTCCCACTTTACGTTGATAAGAAAACTCTGTCTTCTCCATCGCAGGGCCAAGTGACTGTTCCATTGAAGCAATCTCAAGCCATTTCCGCATTTTCTTTCTTGTATCATCTGCTGCAAATTCCCGCAGCACCTGTTCTGCCGCTCCCGTATAACTTCCATCTTCTGCAAGGAAAAATCCTTCTTCGGATCTTAACATACGATAAGTATCCATCCTTGCGTCACAGTACAGACAGTTTGCAAATACATAATGCTTTTCCCGAATCCGGTCCAACAATTGAAGGCTTTCTTTCCTTTTTCTTTCATTCTCCTGAACCTTGGCATGGTTTTTGTCTACATACATATTCTTATCCGCCTGTTTAAGCAGCATGCGCATCGTACATGGCTCATAATCATCTGACAAAGCATATCCTGCCGCATAACTGATCGGCATTTCCGGATGCTGCCGCGAATACAGTTTTACACTTTTTCTCACACCTGCCAGGCACTCCTGCACTTCGGTATGATTTTTCCCTGTCAGCACTGCAAGGAATTCATCTCCACCATCACGGCCTACAAAGGCATCCTCCGGCATGGCTGCGCGAAGCTGTCCGGCAAAAGACCGGATATACGCATCCCCTTTGTCATGTCCGAGATTGTTATTGATCATACGCAGATTATTCAGATCAAACACACAGACTGCGATCTGTGCTCCCGCTTCAAGTTCTTTGTCGTTTTCCAGAATCTCTTCGCATTTATTTTTATTCGGAAGTCCGGTTGCCTCATCCAGATAAATCTTTTTCTGTAAAAGACGGTTCTGCGCTGCATAACGCAGCATCTTCAAAACTTCCAGTCCAAGGAGCAGTACCAGACCACATATATCAAGAATTACAATTTTTTCCAATACATCCAGTGTTGATGTTCTTTTATCTGAATATACTTCCGCAAGTCCGGTTGCTTCATCACATATTTTGAAAAACTCTTCACTCTTTTCAACAATCTGTGTATGCTCGTATCCTTTCTCCCGGACAATCAGAATTTCTTTTTTTAACTGCTGGAAATAATCGTCCAGTTCTTTCATCTTACTCTGAAACTTCTTATCTTCCAGACGTACAAGTTGTAACTTATCACTTCCGCCCCGAAGACCATCGATATAATCCTGCACATCCTGTAGCATCTGATCCTGCGGTTTTCCGGCATCTTCCAGCTTAATGATCCGCTGTGTTTTTCCTCTGACCAGACCGGCATAATTGACAACACGCCCGGTTCCCTGAATCCTGGATACGAGTGCCATCATTAAAACAAATAATACAATCAGAACGAGCGTTAATATCATCCTCCCGATACGCAACAGATATGTTCTTTTCTTCTTTTTATTGCTTAGTTCTTTATCCATTTTCATGCTCCAAAATCGTATGTTAGACTACACTTATTTTAGCCGATTTTCTGAGAATAAGCAACAAAAGCTTCTGATGGAATCTTCCGCAAAAAAGGAAAAACAGGTTGTCTTTTCATCAATTTCCAACAATGAACTTTAAACTCCAAAACCTTTTTCCAATTCCGGACGTCCATTCGGGAAAAAGAAGAAGTATATCTATGGCAAGCTCTCTGTCACACATAACCTTCCATATCCGCTCTCCGCATTCGGTCTCTCCTCATACCCCGGCAATGGTTTTGCTCCCCTTCTCAGATAAGCCTTCACCTTCTCCCCATACAAATATGGATCATTCCCTTTCACAATCCCCCATTCCATCAGAAGTGCTGCTGCTCCTGTCACAAAAGGGGTTGCAAAAGATGTCCCGGTAAATGCTGCATATCCGCCGCCTGTTGTCACCGTCGTCACATCGACTCCCGGTGCGACCAGATCCGGCTTCTGCACAATGCCTCCCCCTCCCCTCAGCGGACCTCTTCCTGAAAAATCAGCATAGGAAAATGTTGTTCCGTTATATGCACCGACAGATATTACCCGTCCTGCCGTAGAAGGAATCGTAAGCGTCGTCGTTGCTTCTGGCTTTAAAAACCCGGTTCCGCGGTTCAGCATGATATCTCCCGAAAGCCATAATTCATATAAACCATTCACAATCTTTACGGGCTGTATTATAATTTTCCACACACCACTGCCGACAAAACGGCTTACCGGCAGAAAATCAATATAGATTTCCTGTGCAGTACTGTATGGACTCGGTTTCCCATAATAAATAAGCAGTTCTGTCTGTCCCAGTGTAAATCTTTGTGTTCCAAGTATTTCTGCAATCTGCGTACTTCGAAGACCGGATGGCGCAATTACAGAAATCTCCACAACATCCGTATATTCTTTCCAGATCTGCACATTCAGCGCCGGCTGATTTTCCTGTACCGCAAGTTCAATGACTGTTTCTGTATTTTCCTGCAGCATACCGGATGTATGCCCGGCACTTGCCGCCTCATTTCCGGTTCCGACACAAATAACACTTTTCCACATATTTGACATATCATCAATATAACGTTCCACCAGTGATGTTCCATCATGTGAACCGTAGGTATTTCCAAAACTTAAATTCACAGCTACCGGCATGCGAAGCTCCAACGCTTTTCGGATAACATAATCCAGTGCCAGCATAAGCTCCGTTGTCCGCGGGAATCCCTCCACATCAGGTGTTCCAAGTTTGACAACCAGCAGTTCACTTTCCGTCGCCACGCCCGCATACCTTCCATTACTGTTTCGTCCATTCCCTGCTGCCACACCAGTCACCGCTGTTCCATGCCCGGAAACATCCCGGCTTCTCACTCTTTCCATCCGCTCTGTCACAGAATTTTCCTGTAAAGCTTCATTGATCTGCTCACTTGTATATTCCACGCCAATTTCATATCCTTTCGGCGCGCTCTCCCCCGGTTCTGGATTTAAAGACTGATCCCACAGAAAACGGATTCTTGTATTTCCATCTGCATCTCTGAAATCCGCATTTGCATAATCAATCCCGGAATCTATGATCCCGATCAGAATTCCCTGTCCAAATAAAGAAAAACGCGTATCCTGTACTTCGTTAATACAAGATACCCGCTTTCCATTCGCTACCTGAAAAAATAATCTTTTCGGCTTTTCCACATATTCAACTTCTGTAATCTCCGTCAGCTCTTCTATTTTTGATTCCGCGATTCTGATGACTGCATATTCATTCTGAAGTTCCGTTACACGTACTGCAATATTTCTTACACGTCCCAGGTCCCCGGAATATTTAACGATCAGGTCCCACTCTCTTTCCAGCCGGTCATACCCAACATCCAGATTCCGTGATCTTTTTCTCTCTTCTTCCGTAGAATCCAGTGCCAGATTTAAAAGATTCTCCAATTTCTGACTGGTCATATAAACACCTTAAATACTTTCTTATTTACTGAAAGTATATTCCGCGTACACGCTTCATTTTCCTGAAATAATACATACTCATGATAAATGACAACACTTCTTCCCGTTTTTATTTTTCCGGAACTACATTTACAACAATATCTGTTATGAGTAAAAATACCGTAACATGGAGCAGAATGATACAGCGCTTTTTCTGTGACCATTGTGACTTGATTTTTCTCTTAAAATACACCGGCAATAAAGATCTCCAGACCGATCACGATCAGAATAATTCCCCCAAGGATCGTTGCTTTTCCGGCAAATCTTGTTCCGAACCGTTTACCGATCGCAAGTCCTGAAATACAAAAAAAGAACGTTACGGTAGCAATGACCAGGGAACAGACAAGCGCCATAAAAAAGTCATATTTTGCAATTGTAAATCCAACGGACAGCGCATCAATCGATGTTGCCACTCCCTGTACAAATAAAGCCCATGCGCCTACACCCGGCTTCTCTTCTTCCTCATCATTCCTAAATCCGTCCCACAGCATCTTTCCACCGATATAAAGAAGTAATATTAACGCAATCCATGGGATAAACTTTTCAAACGTCCGGAAATACTGCACGATCGTATGTACACATATCCACCCGGTCATTGGCATCAATGCCTGAAAAAATGCATATACACCTGCTACTCCGCACATTTTTTTCTTCCGCATCTTTGGCTCATTAAGCCCATTCGCCAGCGACACGGAAAACGCATCCATTGTAAGGCCAACACCCAGCAACACACTGTTTACAAAAAATAATACATTCCATTCCATCTTTCTTCCTCCGATATTAAATAGCAAAAAAGAACCAGATACAGTTCCAAACTATACCTGGTTTCTATTTTAATTAAATCCAATCAGACGTCTTGCAACGCTGTATGCAAGAGAAGAAATCTTTCTTCCTGATCTTCCCGGAATGTTCATTGTCTGTCCAAGAATTCCATAGCGGATTTTTACAAAGCTACGGAAATCCTTTCTTCGCAGATACTGCCAGAGTTCCTTTTTCTTCGCCAGATTCTCTTTATCTTTGGAACGAATACATAAAATAGAAGAAACTGTCATCATAATTGCAAGATAATTCAACATATAAGATCTTAGTTTCTTACAGCCGATATCCTTTAACTGGTACATATCGATCATTGTCTTTGTAACAAAAATCTGCTGATCAAGACGTTTGATCATTACTTTCTCATTGACTGACTGATCGTCTCTTCCAATAAAGTAACGGTAGAAATCCACATCCAGATAATATATTTTACGCACATGCGGAAGTGGATAATACACATAAATATTATCTACATAGAATGTATGCTTCGGAAGATGTAACTGAATCAGCTTCAGCATATCTGTACGATAGATAACCGAATGCATTAGGATATACTGATCCAGATGGAAATGCCCGATATCCTCCCAGTGGAAGATCTCATCCTGTGGCAGTACATTTCTGTAATGAATCACTTTCTTATGCGTTGCTCCAACCTTCTCGTAAACATAGTTGGAAATAAGCATATCAATCTCTTCACCGTCTTCTTCCAGATTTCTTAAAAGTGCAAGAATCTTATGCAGTGCTTCTTCATCTACCCAGTCATCGCTGTCTACTACTTTAAAATACTTTCCAGTTGCATGACTTAAACCTGCATTCACCGCGTCTCCGTGTCCGCCATTCTCTTTGTCTACCACCTTTACAATGTCCGGATACTTTTCCATATATTCATGTGCGATCTCAGATGTTCTGTCCTTAGATCCGTCATTAACAATAATAATCTCTACTTCTTCTTTCCCCGGCAAAATGCTCTCAATTGCTTTCGCCATATATTCCTGTGAATTATAACTTGGAATTGCAAATGAAATATACTTCATTGTATTCTCCTTTCTTTCGTTTCCCGAATCAGTATACCTTATTTTTCCCAATTTTCCAATAAAGAACAGTTAAATTTATTCTTAAGATTCTCTTTGGGATTGTAAATATTTTTATTTTCCGTTATAGTGAACCTGTAGTATGCATTATTGTCATACAGGGTTTTTGTTTAAACCGAAATAAAATATTTTAATATGGAGGATTAAATATGAAAAATATAATCGTTGGACAGTCCGGCGGACCAACCGCCGTTATCAACGGAAGTCTCTACGGAGTTGTCACCGAAGGGCTTGCACATCCGGACAAGATCAGTCACGTCTATGGCATGATAAATGGAATCGAAGGTTTCTTAAATGACCGCATCATGGATATGAACGCACTTGCCGAAAACAGAGAACTTGAATTTGTAAGGACAACACCCGGAGCTTATCTTGGCTCCTGCCGCTACAAACTGCCGGAGGATTTAACTGATCCTGTTTATCCGGAACTGTTCCGCAGATTCGAAGAAAAAAACATCGGATATTTCTTCTACATTGGCGGAAATGATTCGATGGATACCGTAAGTAAGCTTTCCCGCTATGCTGCCGGAACAAACAGCAAGATCCGTTTTATCGGTGTTCCGAAGACAATTGATAACGATCTCGTAGAAACTGACCACACTCCCGGATATGGAAGTGCCGCTAAATACGTTGCTTCTGTTGTCCGCGAAGTTACAGCAGATGCTTCTGTTTACGACAATAAACAGTCTGTTACCATCGTAGAAATCATGGGACGTCATGCCGGATGGCTGACCGCTGCCAGCGTTCTCGCCCGCAAATTTAAAGGCGATAACCCGGTTCTCATTTATCTGCCGGAAGTTGCTTTTGATCCGGATGCTTTCATTGCAAAAGTAAAAGAAGCTTTAAAAACAACACCGAACCTTGTTGTTTGCATTTCAGAAGGAATTAACGATGGAAAAGGTACTTTTATCTGTGAATATGCAAGCGATGTCGGAGTAGATACCTTTGGACACAAGATGCTCACCGGTTCCGGTAAATACCTAGAAAATCTTGTCAAAGAAAAAGTCGGTGTAAAAGTCCGTTCCATCGAACTGAATGTCTGCCAGCGCTGTTCCAGCTCCATGCTTTCTGCCGCCGATCTTACAGAAGCAATCGGTGCAGGTACTTACGGCGTTCAGGCTGCACTTGCCGGCAAAACCGGTAAGATGATTACTTTCATTCGCCGTCAGGATCATCCTTATGAGTTATCATACGGCACTGCCGATGTAAATCATATCTGTAATAAAGAAAAAGCAGTTCCAACCGAATGGATCACCGGTGACGGATCAGATATCAGTTCTGCATTTATTACTTATGCACGCCCGCTGATCCAGGGAGATGTAACGGTTCCAACCAAAGATGGGCTCCCTGTTTTTGCTTATCGCAAATAGCTCTGGAACGTTCATATTTTGTTCACTTTTCTTTAAAAATTCTTTCACTGATACAACACGTTTTCTTCACAGGTGTTGCATATAATGTAAACATACAAAGAAAAGGCAACAACTAAACTTTTGAATAAACTTTTTCATAATACATGCCGGGTATCGCAAAAGCGATCACCCGGCATCCTCCCTTTTTAAAGAACTTTTTTACTCTGCCACCGGCAGCTTTTTTATTTATAAGTCAGGATCCTCGTAGCTATAACATAAAAGCCGCATAACCGCGCTTTAACAAGCGCAGCTATACGGCTTTTCTAAAATCCCCTCTCGTATCTTATTACTAACATACAAAAAAGCGGGTGATGGGAATCGAACCCACGTATCCAGCTTGGAAGGCTGGTGTTCTACCATTGAACTACACCCGCATTATCCGCATCACTCTCCGTGACACGAATAACATTATATTATGCGAATTTTAAAATGTCAACACTTTTTTACAAATGTTTCTATAAATGTTTCTCTAAATATTCTTTCCGTATCTCATCCGGTACAAGTCTGCCACCGGTTGCCCACACAATCTGTGTCGCATTTTTAAGTATTTTCTCCGTTAAAGCATGCTTCTTACAATATGCCTTTGTCTCCTCTTCTTCAAGCAAACGGACAGGTCCGATAAAAGTTGCACAGCTGGATGGCTCAATCTGCTCCTCTTCTGTCTTGTAGAGAAGTCTTAGGAAATCATACAGTTTGCTGTCATTGACTGTGAATCCCCCCGATAGCAAGTTCGTCATAATTCTTGTCACAAAGCTGGACGGACTGGCACATGCAAGACCATCCGCCTCTGTTTTGCCTGTCATTCCATAATCCCGCACATTGGCATGCTCAAATTTCTGCGTTGCAATTCCAAGCATTACAGACGGACATTCTACCGGCTCTACAAAGAAACAATGTACCAGATCTCCATAGAGACGTTTCAGCCCGTAAGACACACCACCCGGAGCGCCGCCAACACCTGCTGGTATATATACAATCAGCGGATGTTCTTCATCTACTACAACTCCCTGCTCTTCAAACTGTTTCTTAAGCCGCCCTGCTGCCACTGCATATCCCAGAAACAGATTCACCGATTTCTCATCATCTACAAAATAACTCTTTGGATCAGCATCTGAATTTTTCCGGCCTTCCTCAACTGCTCTGGAATAATCCTGCTCATATTCAATAACTTCCACTCCTTTGCTGCGAAGGAGGTCCTTCTTCCATTGTTTTGCGTCAGCCGACATATGCACGATCACATGAAAGCCAAGCGCCGCACTCATAATTCCAATAGACATGCCAAGGTTACCGGTAGAGCCGACCTGAACCGTGTATCCGGACAGAAACTCCTTCATCTTCTCATCTGCAAAGACTTCATAAGAATCCTGTTCTTTCAATATTCCGTTTTTCAGTGCCAGATCTTCTGCATGTTTTAATACTTCATAAATACCGCCTCTTGCTTTCACAGAGCCAGCGATTGCGAGATGGCTGTCTTTTTTCAGGAACAGTCTTCCCGGTATCTCACATGTATATTCCTTCTTTAAGCCTTCCTGCATCTTGTCGATCTCAACTAACGGAGATTCGATCAGTCCTCCCGTTTCCCTTGTTTCCGGGAATTCTTTCATAATAAATGGTGCAAATCTCTCCAGACGTTTTTTTGCATCTTCGATGTCTGCGTCCGATACTACCAGTTCGCAGACACCATTCACAAAATCAAATGGTAAATATGCCGGATTGCTCCACCCGACTTCCTGCTTGTCACGCATCTGTTCGATCGTCTGTGCATTGCGCTCTTCCAATATATTCTTATATGTTCCGTTCGCCATTGTCTGTCTCCTTTCCAGTCATTTTCCTGTCACTCTTCTATCCTATGAAAACATTATAGACATTTCCGGGCACGGAGACAATCTTTTTCACAATTTCTTTTTCCGAACTACTTCAGTTCCCATTTCCGAAATCTTTTTTTTCCAATAAAATACGGCAGTAAAATCAGAATACCACATCCGAAAAGGCAGCAAAATTCACTTCCCGCAAACGAAAGCGTAAGATCATTTTCTATGAACCAGGAACCGCAGGTAATCCACAGTATTCCCGGATTACATATGGCAAGTACAATATCCAGAAATGTTGTCGTATGAACCAGAGCAGCCTGCACCGAACCCATCAGCAGTACACTTAAAACCAGAAATACAAGATAACTGTTTTTCAGGCAATACCATCCCGCACCTGCCAGTACACCCGCCAGAAGTGCAATTGCCAGAAACATTACAAGCGTCAGAAGCAGATAAGAACGCAGATTCACATTCCAGAATGTCACAAATGGATTAAGCATTCCAAACCTTGGTTCTGCCATCATGCTTGCAGAGACCGGCACCTTCCACAGCCCCTTAAGCGGCAGTTTTGCTAAAAACCATCCATAGCTTGCAAGCAATAACAAAGCACTGTATATCAGCCCGCTAAGAATACCACCGATCATTTTTAAATGCAATGTATCTTTTCCACATCTTGTTACGAATACCTGATCTTCTGTTTTCTGCACCCGTTCGTAATCCATCAGATACAACACCGAAAGAAAGACAAGCACTACAATTTCAAGTAGCAGTTTCTTTCCAAGTTTTCCAAATAATGTGCCATGTACAAAATAAACAATTCCCGGATAAAAATCCGCCTGGTCTGCACCGCTTGCTTTAATTTCATCAGTTCTCTTCTGCAGTTTTTTATAATTATTCTCAATGAACTTCTGATATTTTCCAGTCGGTTCGTAACGGCTCATCTTTTCTTTCATTTTCATAATTTTAAGCATATCCAGATTATCATACAGCTTCCCATAAGCTTGCTTATATTCATTATAGACTTCTACGTCACTGTTCTTTTTTCCCTGTTCCTTCGCCTGTAATACACGATGCGTTCGCTGCACCGATTTCTGGTCATCCTGCGAACCATATGCATTCTGCACGACAACTATATTTATCAGAAGGAAAGTAAGAAATACAAGCAGGACAAACGGATTACGGAATATTTTCTGACATTCCAGAAATATGATCCGGTAAGTCAGTCTGGTATTTTTTCCCCCTTTCTTATCTCTGTTTATCATAAAATATCCCTCTTTTCATCCCATCTGAGCCTGAAGTATACGACTAATACTGCAAGCACGGCACACCCTGCCAGAGCATATAACTCCCACATTTTCATGGAAAACATGTTAAACGAACTGCACAAACCTTCAAATATAACAGAACCTGCCGCGCCTGTTATTACACAGCCGGGGATAGACAATACCACTCCGGTAATATACCCCTGTGCAAGTCTTGCAAGTCCATAAATTAATGCCATTGCTGCGATGCAGAACAATAATACAAGGATCTCATATATTCCCATATACTGTCCGAATGAGATACCTTTAATCCAACATTCTATACCTCTTGTCTCCCATGCCGGACACTGCCAGAAGATTCCCATGCCTTTTGCATACCACACAATTGTATATGCCAGAAGCTGCAGCACTCCAATGATCAGGCAACAGATGAATCCGCCAAGATACTGGATCGGATAAATCTCCCTTCCCGTTTTTGTTGTGCTATAGAGCGGCATCACACCGCGAATCCGTTCCCTCACATGATAAGCTACCAGAAGAACGGCATAACAGATCAATATCATTACCGGCATTTTGCTCATATCCGTCTGCAAAATATATAATGCGCCACTTCTTAACAGATTGACCTCCGGACGGTCAGTTAAGGCAAAATCATCCAGCAGACTATTCGCATACTGGATCTGGAACATGATCTTTTCTCCTTCTGTCTCGAATGACGTGAAATCCATGATTGCTTCCTTTTCTTTCTGTTCTTTTTCTGACATCTGTTCATCCGTATAATCCGCAAGCCGGTCACGCTCTTTCATCATCGTATCAAAATCAGAAATTCCTGCCTTTATCAGGGCGGAATCTTCCCGGATCAGCTTTGTTGACTGTTTTTTCAAATCTTCAACTTCTTTTTCAATCTTTCCTTTCTCTGTGACCGGAAGTGTCGATCCATATTTACGGATCAGTTTAGCGGCATAGGGCATGTCATACGGCGAATCTGTACACTGACCACCTGCCGGATACAGATTCAGTTCAAAAAACATGTTATAAAATAACACGGTAAATAACGCAAGTAATAACAACAAACGGACAGACAACATCTTTTTACATTCCTGTATTAAAATACTCACAGTATCACCTCCGTCTTCTCATCGCCATAACTTACGAGGAATACATCTTCCAGATTAGCGGCACATAAGACCGGTTTCCATTCTTCCTTAAGCTTTCCTGCCCTGGCAAACGAGCCGTCCGGATCATAATAGCGGACTTTCAGATAGCCATGCTCCTGTCTTGCTCCCAGCACCAGATACTGCTTTTCAAATAATGGAAATTCCTTCTCCGGAACTGCACATTCAAATATCTCGCCGTCCAGCTCGCTGCAAATATTTGCTACAATGTCTTTCCGGTACAGCTTTTTATCCTTGATCATGATCACCTGATTGGCAATCGATTCAATATCCGACACAATATGTGTAGACAGAATCACAATCCGATCCCTTGACAGAGACGAAATCAGATTACGGAATCTTGCCCGTTCTTTCGGATCAAGCCCGGCAGTCGGCTCATCCAGAATAAGAATCTTCGGATCATTTAACAATGCCTGTGCGATTCCGACACGTTGGATCATTCCACCGGAGAATTTTTTCATTTTCTTATCTGCGCTTTCACTAAGCCCGACCAGCTCCAGAAGCGCCTTTATTTTCTCTTTTAATCCTTCTTTCGGCACAGCTTTTAATGCTGCCAGATAATTTAAATACTGCACAGGTGACTGATTTTTGTAATAACCGAACTGCTGTGGCAGATAACCGATAAGATCCCGGTAGTTTTCTCCCATTTTCTGGATTTCTATTCCGTCATATGTGATTGTACCTTCCGTTGGGTATAAGAGTGTAACGATCATCTTGATAAGTGTTGTCTTTCCGGCTCCGTTCGGTGCAAGCATTCCGTAGAGACCATCCTCCAGTTCAAGAGAAATATCGCGGACTGCACAGAATTTTCCATAATTTTTACTGATATGCGACAACTGTAACATTTTCTTTCTCCACCTTTCCTGTTAAGACCACAAAACATATAAAGAAGCCTGCTGCCACTGCAAAATGAATTGCCAGCGGAAGCTCTGTCAGCAGAATTTTGATCCATGCATATCTGCTCCATGCACTGAATACAGCTAAGATTCCCCACAGCACAAGCAAGACTCCAATTCCATAGCTCGATGAAAAGCGATGGTACAGATACAATGCAAAGACTGCAAAGAGGCACATGCTACTGACTCCGAGTGCGCTTAATTTCCAAAATATAGTATCTGCCTGTCCACCAAGCACCAGAAGTGTTCCTAAATTAATCAAAGCACTGACAAGACTTGCATAAAACATCCTGAGTCCGACAATGTAATGCATGGAATAATGCATGGAATTTATAAGTTCTGTCACTGCTTCCTGCTCATCTACCCAGCAGGACAGAAACGAAAAGCCCAGATACATTGCCGGAAATGCAAATAGCACAACCGCCATCTGTGTCTGCCTTGCATCTCTTGTTCCAATACTTAGAACCAGGACACCTATATAAAGTAAAATCATCACTACCCAGATCAGAGTGCATCGATAAAAAATAATCCCCAGTCCAGGTCCATAATATATTTTCTTTAACCGCTCAAACAGACTGTCCTTCTCCGGAAGCGCGCTTTGCAAAATTCTGTTTTTCTGCTGTTCCATTTCTGCCATATCCGGATATTCAACCTGTATCCGGCAGTTTTCTTCCAGCCATTCATTCCATTTCTGATCTTGCGATCTTTGTTTATCATTCATTATCCGCTACCTCCTTCCGAATCTGTGCAAGCATTTTATAATATCGTGTTTTCACTGTTCCTTCTGACAACTTCAGTTCTTCTGCGATTTCTGCAAACGTCTGCTCTTCAAAGCAGTGCTTCTGGAAGATCTGTATCCACGGTTCATCGTAACGGACAATAACTGCCATCACTTCTCTTATCGTTTCCTGCCGGAGCACCTGTGAACTGATATCCGGACTTACTCCGGTATGTTCATATTCCTGCCCATAGGGTCCTTCCAGCTGACTCTTCCTGTATGCAAGACTTCTGTAATAATCGGTAATCTTATTCGATGCGATCCGGTAAATCCATGTACGGAAAGAGCCTTTCTTTTCATCAAAAGCCCGTATTCCTTTCAGTACAAGAATAAAGATTTCCTGGGTCAGATCCATGGCAAGTTCTTTGCAAGCAACCTGACGATAGGTATAGGCATAGATTTCTCGGTAATATCTTTCAATCAGAAGTCCTGCTGCTTCTTTGTTCTGTTTTTTCTTTATTTTACGGATCAAATGGTTGTCCGACTGCATGCAATATCACTTCCTTCTTATCCGTTCACTTATAGATACGAAATCTCCGCTAAAATAGTTTGAAATTTTTATAATTATTTTTTGAAAATCATCTGGCAGTTTCCTGTTTATATAAAAAAAGCGTCAGAACCGGCATAACCTTTTACCGAAACTGACGTTTTATCTGCGACAGATTACTGTCCGCTTAAATCTGTATCTGTTTTCTGATCGATATCATGAAGTTCTTTCTTCGTTGTTTCGCAGATTATAACTTCATCCGGATATTTTTTCATAATCTGCCTGCCACCTATGTCCCCTTCTAATTTCAGAAGCTCCTGAAAATATTTCTGATCCCACAGCACCGGATTTCCCGGTCTTCCATGCGTGCCTGCGCAGATGATCTTTCCCGGATACTGTACAGATACACCCATCAGTCTTCGCAGTGTTTCTGCTGTCAGATACGGCTGATCCCCTACCACGAATAGAATTTTCTTCACATCCGGCTTCTGCTCCAGACACTTCTTCAATCCACACTGCAGAGAGTAAGCGATTCCCCACTCCGGATGATTATTTTCCGCAACGGCAATTCCTTGCTCTTTGGCCTCTTCCATGATCTGTGGAAATCTTGTGGAAACAATCTTTTCACACATCGGAAATTCTTTCAACACCTCAAAAATGTGCCGGAACATCGGACTTCCTCCAACCTCTGCCAGGAGCTTGTTCTCTCCATATCTGCTGGATCTTCCTGCTGCCAGCACAACGATTCCTGTCTGACTGCAAAAATATTGTTCGGCTGCTTTACATGCCTGCATTCCAAGCAGATTGGATTTGTCCGAGATCTTATATACAAGCGATATGTCTTTTCTTGGATCTACATCCCCAATCTTAAGTCCCGTCTTTACATTTATACCTGCCTGCAGCATACCGCGGACAACGCCTGCCACTCCGGCGTACACCGGTTTTCCACCTGTGTATGCAACAATCTGCCCTTTTTCCACAATGTCACCAATCTTAGCCATCGGTTCTATCTTTCCATCCCCGGATGCTTTTAAGAGGCGCTCGATACTGTATCCGCCGACAACTCCGGGTACACCGGTATTCGGAATCGGTGTGCTGTCATACAGAATCTTTCCCAATGTATCTCCACGCATAGTTTCAAGCGCCGCATAGCAGTCTTTTCCTCCGCAGAATCCCGGGCCAAGCCCGATCACGCAAGGAGCATCGCCCTTCTTCGTTCCTGTATTCCGTTTTGCAAGAATCGCATCCACTAACACATCCGGCTTATATACTTCCCGAATCTTCGCTTCCGGATCAACGATCACTGCGACTTTGCCGCTGCTGACTGCCTGCTGCATCTGACTTGCATCTTTTACAAGAACTGCTTCCATCTCTTCTACAACTGCACGTTTTTCATAGACAGTTCTGGAAAATGCCACCTGCCGCCGCACGGTAAGCGGGCATGCGATCTCTGTCATAACAACCTGATGCCCTTTTCTAAAAAAGGCGGCAGCTATACCTGTCGCCAGATCTCCCGCTCCTTTGATTAAAATTTTCATAGCTGCCTCCTCTCTTTATTTCTATTTTCAATCTTTATTTTCTGATCTATCTTTTATTTCCAGCATACCTTCTTTTGATTAGAAACTATTTTATTGCTATAGATTTTATTTACTATATAACCAGTCGGTGATATGAACTGATTTTACTACAGAGTGTGCTTGATTCTCAGAACATTCTCTTTCCCGCTCAGACATTTGCGCCTGCTCTATGATCGCTTCTGCAATCTTCCTTGCCAGTTTTTTCTGTTCCTTAGTATCTGCTTTATTCAAAATAACATGATATTCCATCTCATTGGTCACAGATTTTCTTCCGCCACGCGGACTTAATGCAAGTTTTACCAGATCCTTCCATTCAAGTATCTCATCTGTATTTTTATTAAGGATCTGCGCCACATGCTCCGGACGGCAGCAACATTCTTGAATCTGTTGCCCAATGCCATCCAGCCCATATACACTAATTACATGGGTTGTTCCCTTTAAAATGACCGGTTCGGTATCTCTCGGCGCTTTGACCGGCAGACATTTTGCTCCGTCTGCCTCTAGAAACATCCAAACATTTAAGTTTTCCACATTTATAAGAAAATCCAACGGAAAACTCCCCATTTTCTCTTTACTTATGGGGATTCCCATCCACACCGTACCTATTTTTTCAAGTACACTTTTTATCTGCTCCAGATCCGGTTCTTTCACAAAACATTCTTCCGGTCCGGTCTGCATATGTGTTGTCGTAGACACAATATGCGGTATTTTTTCTGCAAGACACTCTTCCCGGAGTCTCCGGATAACAGTTGTCTTACCTCCGGCTCCTACAACACTGACTATGCCTGTCCTTTTTTTTTCCCACATCCTGGCCATCGGATTCGATACAGCTCCAGTCTCCAACGCTTTCCAGAGACTGTCTGTCCATTTCCATCCATTTTCATCTAAACTGTATATTTCGCCAGTCATTTTCTATTCTCCGTCCAAAAGTGCCATAGCAATCTTCTCACTGGTAATTGGAAGGTCTCTGTGCCAGCATCCGGTTGCGTTGTAAATCGCATGCGCAATTGCCGGTGCCGGAGTATTGATTACAATCTCTCCAATTGATTTTACACCAAATGGTCCAGTCGGTTCATAGCTTGGTCTGAATTCCACACGTAGCGGTCCATAATCTCTTCTTGTCGGGATCTTATACTGCATGAAGGAATTATTTATCATCTGACCTTTTTCTGTATACTGGATATTCTCATAAAGAGTCATTCCGATTCCCTGTCCAAGACCGCCTTCTGCCTGAACAGTCGCAAGGTTCGGATTCACAACCGTTCCACAGTCGATGACAGACGCATAGTCCAGAACTTCCACATGACCGGTTGCTTTATCCAGCTCGATCTCGACTGCTCCTGCCATATATGGCGGTGGAGATACCGGCGAGGTGTGGCTTTCTGTAACCTGTAAAGCAAAGTCATTGAAACTCTGTACTTTAAACCCGACTTCTTCTGTCGTCACAGATCTTCCAGTCTTTATATTGCACACCTGATGACCTTCCAGTTCGACATCTTCTTCATCACATTCCATCATGAGCGCAGCCAGCTTACAGATTCTCCTCTCAAGCTCAGTACATGCCTTAACAACTGCCTGACCGGTAATATAAGTCGTACTGGATGCATAAGATCCGGAATCATATGGAGAATTGTCCGTATCCGCACCGGACACAAAAATCTCATCCGTCGATACATGCAGTACATCTGCTGCCATCTGTGAAAGAATGGTGTCACATCCGGTTCCCATATCTGCCGCTGCAATGGAAAGTTTGTAACTGCCGTCTTCATTTAACATTACAGTTGCCGATCCAACATCGACAAAGGAAATACAGGATCCCTGCATTGCCATCGCAATTCCTACAGAACGGACTTTTCCATTTCCCATGTCCCGGCATGGATATTTATCTTTCCATCCGATCATATCTGCCGCTCTCACAAGACATTCATCCAGACGGCAGGACTCCGCAGTCTCATCAAAATAAGCCGGCATTTTCATGCCCTGTTTTAATATATTCTGCATACGCAGTTCTACCGGATCACGTTTCAGAATTCCTGCCAGTTCATTGACCATGGATTCGAGTGCAAAAATTCCCTGTGTTGCTCCGTATCCGCGGTATGCACCCGCGGCAAGCTGATTCGTATAAACTACATCAAACGTATGGCGGAATGCCTCCAGATTTCCGGTATACATTGGAATGGACTTATGTCCGGTAAGCCCCGCTGTCGTTGGCCCGTGGTCACCGTAAGCTCCTGTATTCGACAGATTATAAATATCGATCACACGAATCTTCCCGTCATTGTCTGCTCCAAGTCTCACAGTGACATCCATCTCATGCCTCGGCGAGCCTGCGATTTGACTTTCCACTCTTGTGTAGATCATCTTGGATGGTTTCTTTGTCATCCACGTTACAAATGCCGGATAGACTTCCGATACTGATGTCTGTTTCGCACCAAATCCGCCGCCAATTCTTGGTTTTATAACACGTATCTTACTCTTCGGGATGCCCAGAGCATTTCCGAGAATACGACGCAGATGGAAAACAATCTGGGTTGAGCTCAGTACAACCAGTCTGCCATATGTGTCCAGATAGCAGGCTGTCCGGAATGTCTCCATCATCGTCTGGTTCACTGCCGGAACATGATAAGTGTGTTCCAGTACGATATCACAGTCTTTAAACGTACCTTCCACATCTCCCTTTTCTTCCTCCATGTGGGCACATAAATTTCGCTTATTGTCTGCGCCAACCGGATACAGGGATTTCCAGCTGTCCTCCGGATGCACCAGTGTCTCGTTGTCCTTCGCAGTATGATAATCCAGCACTGCCGGAAGGACTTTGTATTTCACTTTTAACATCTTGAGTGCACGGTCTACGCATGCCTCGTCCTCACCAGCCACGATTGCAACCGGATCTCCGACAAAACGTACATGCCGATCCAAAATGAGCCGATCATACGGACTCCACTCCGGATACGTCTGCCCCGCCTGCGCAAAACGTTCTTTCGGGACATCCTCCCATGTATAAATAGCTTCAACACCCGGAACTTTCAGTGCGACCGTTTTATTGACTTCTTCTACAATTGCATTAGCGTGCGGACTTCTCAGAACTTTGACAATGAGACATTCCTTTGGCGCAAGATCATCGGTATATACCGGCTGACCGGTCACCAGCGCCATTGCATCTTTTTTGCGTACTCTTTTTCCTACTTCCCGCATGTCGCACCTCCATTTTTCCGATATTCCATAAATGCATGGATTCCCCGGAGCTGTCCTTCATATCCGGAACAGCGGCAGAGGTTTCCTGCCAAATACTGTTTGATTTCTTCGTCTGTCGGTTCTTCTTTCTCCCGGAACAGGGCGATTGCATTCATGATCATGCCCGGATTACAGAAACCACATTGTTCTGCTCCCTGATCGGCAATAAATCTTCCAAACTCTTCTGCCTCTTTCTGAAGTCCTTCCATTGTCTCCACTTTATGTCCATCCGCTCTTGCAGCCAGAACAGCACAGGACAGTACCGGTTTCTCGTCTAAAAATACAGTACACAAGCCACAGTTCGTTGTCTCACAGCCACATTTGACACTGTAGCATCCATGCGCACGCAGAAATTTGAAAAGCGTCATATCCGGGCTGATATCATCAACCACTTTTTTTCCATTTAACATGATACTGATGAGCATCCTACTTTTCCTCCTTTTCTACGTCTTTTATCTTGTCAAAGCATCGTGTGATCAACACCTCTGCCAGATGCGAACGGAATTTCGCCGATGCACGCATATTGCTGTCTGTCTTCACCTGCGCTGCCAGTTTCTTTGCTGACTCTTCACTTAAATCTCCGGCTCCAAAAAGCTCGGCTTTCATCGGTCTTGCTCCGACTGCCACACGGATCTCTTCCCCGGTCTTTGAAGCGGAAACCGCAAGAACCGGAAAATCAGTCTTCGTATTCCGATGTGTCAGATAAGCAAAATGTCCCGGCGTCTTTGCAATACGGACATTTACAAGAATATCATTATCACGTTTCATCTGTGCAAATTCTTCCAACGGAACAATCCCGCCTTTATAAAGCTCTACAGATGTATGCAGAGACAACAATACGGTCAATACATCAGAAAAACCAAATCTTCCAAATACGCTTCCTCCGACGGTTGCTAGATTCCGGAACTGTACTCCTACGATATCCTGCACTGCATCCCGGATCGCATTTTCAAAATAATCATTCAACACACTGTGAAGTTCCAGTTCACGGAGCGTCACCATCGCTCCAATAATAAATTCTGTATCTGTCTCTTCTATCGTATCCAGTCCGAGTCCGGACAGATCGATCGCTTTTTGCACCTGCACATCACTCATCCGCATCCAGAGCATTCCGCCAAGCACCCGGTTGCTGCGCTTCTGATTCAGTTCATACGCTTCTTCCAGACTGGCTGCTTTTACATATTCTTTTATTCGCAACATCTGTAAAACCTCCTGTTTAGTGGACATACTTTCTTTTTTCACTTAATTATACACTATCTTTTTCTGTTTTTACATAGAAAATCCCCTCGTTTCTTCTGTTATCCAGTGAACAAGGGGATTGCCCATTTCATTTTTTATTTGTCTGTCTGTTTTTATGTATAGTTATTCTTCTGCATCCGGCTTTGCTTCTTCATCTTTCGGCAATGCAATATTTAAAATAATTGCAACAAGTGCTGCCGGCACAATACCGGAGCCTCCGAAAATAAGCTGGATTCCTTCCGGTAATCCGGATAAAACAGCGCTGTTCGCGCCAATACCATATCCAAGTCCAAGCGCTACGGATACGATTGTAATATTTCTCATCGTCATCTTTTCTTTTGTGATCAACTGTATACCACTGATTACAATAGAAGAGAACATCATAACCGCTGCTCCACCAAGAACGCTCTGTGGCATAATAGAAATCAGTGCAGCTAGTTTCGGGAACAATCCGCACAGGATCAGGAAAATCGCTCCTGTAGCGAGTGCGAAACGGTTCACGATCTTCGTCATCGTTACAAGTCCTACATTCTGGCTGAACGATGTATTCGGCAGTACACCGAATAATGCAGCAAGTGTAGATCCGATTCCGTCACAGACAACGCCACCGGAAAGTTCAGAATCTGTTGCCTCTCTGTCCATACCACCTTCGATTACACCGGAGATATCTCCTACTGTCTCTACAGCAGTTACAATAAACATGATCATAACAGGGACAATCGCTCTTGCGTCAAATACAATTTTTATCGGCATAATTTTCGGAACTGCAAACCAGCTTGCCTGTGCAACTTTATCCCAGTTTAATACCCATGCTTTTGTATACTCCACACCATCCGCATCGATACCTGTCGTCGGAAGTACCACTCCCATAATTGCTGCAATGATATAACCCACAATAATACCTATTAAAATAGAAGATGCACTGGTCATTCCTTTTGTACCATGTTTTAAAACAATAATCACAATCAGTACAATCAGACCAAGGAGCAGATTTTCTACAGAGCCAAAATCTTTTGCTGAATTTCCACCGCCAAACGAATTCACACCAACACCTATAAGCGAAAGTCCAATAGACAATACAACTGTACCGGTTACAACTGCCGGGAAAAACTTACGAAGCGGTTTTAATAAAAATCCAAGCACACTCTCAAAAAGTCCGCCGATCACAGAAGCCCCCATAATGGCACCATATCCTAAGACACCTCCGCCCATCACACTGGCAACACTGCTGCAGACTCCGATAAATCCGGAACTGGTTCCCATGATGATCGGAACTTTTCCACCAATCGGTCCAATCGCATAAAGCTGAATCAACGTTACAACACCCGCGATCAACATCGCATTCTGTAAAAGCGCAATCTGAACGTCTGCAAATTCTGTTCCGGAGGCAATTCCACAGGCTCCTGTAATAATAAGAACCGGTGTCAAGTTACCTACAAACATTGCAAATACATGCTGCAGACCAAGGAGAATCGCTTTGCCCAGCGGAAGCTTCCCATAGAAGTCGTACTCCGCTCCTTTGTTTTCTACTTCTTTCATTTCTTTAGTCTCCTTTTTACTATATAACAGGCAGCCGACCACGACTGCCTTTTTTTGACAACTTATTATAGCGCAATTTTTTTATCCTGTACAGATTTACATATTATTTTTCATCTGGAACAATATATATTTTTTTTATATATGCTATTGACATCCCATTTCTGTCGCTTTATGATATATATATAATTTATATATATAATTTATATATATGATATCAGGTTACAAAAGTCTTACAGTCATATGTGCCTGCACATAAGTAGCTGGAAGACTTTTGTAGCCGTCCCAATATTACAAGGAGGTATTGCGATGTATTACTTTCCAGTATCCGCTCTGCTGATCGAATATCTGATCCTTACAATCGTAGATTCCAGGGATTCTTACGGATACGAGATCAGCCAGACGATCAAACTGGTCGCTGATATTAAGGAATCAACCTTATATCCAATCCTGAAACGCATGGAAAAAGCCGGCTACGTCACAACTTATTCACAGGAATTTCAGGGAAGAAAGAGAAAATATTACTCCATCACTCCTTCCGGCAAAGAACAGATGCATTATCTGCATACAGAATGGAACGCTTACCGGGACACCATTGATGGAATCATAGAAGGGAGAATCAGACATTGAGTATCACTACAAAGAAAGAATATCTAGATCAATTACATAAGTATCTGAAGAAACTTCCGCGCGAAGATTATGAAGATGCCATGGAATACTTTACCGAATATTTTGAAGAGACAGACGAGGAAGGCGCACAAAAATTAATAGAAGAACTCGGCACTCCAAAGCAGGCAGCAAGAGATCTGATCGGCAATCTCTTAGACAAGAAAACAAATGCTTATCGCACTTCTGCGCCCTCACCTAATGCATATAACACAACATCAGAGTTACCAAAGAAACGAAAAAATTCACATATTATATGGATTGCATGTCTTGCACTCCTTGCAGCACCGATCGGAGGGCCATTTCTTGTGGCAGCCGCAATTGTTGTTTTCTACATCTTTTTCTGCCTTGCACTTCTGCTTTTATGCGGATTACTGTTTGTTTTCTGCGGAGCTATCGCAGGTGTTGTACTTGCTGTCCGGGGGATTCTTGCAATTCCATTTTCCGGTGCTGGATTTGCCGTCGTTACCGGAAGCGGGCTACTTATACTGGGTGTCAGCATCCTGTCCGCCTTATTTATCTTCTGGCTGTGCCGTTTAAGTGGCAGACTTTTTGTTAAACTTGCGAGATATCTGACCAATAGAAATAATCACCGACAGATTTCTCCAAATACTATTGGAACTACAGGAAAGGAGATGCGATAAATTATGAAAAACTGGAAAAAATTTACACTCATCACTGGCACAGTCTGCACTATACTTGGATTTTTTCTTCTAATCTTCGGTCTATTTGCAGGTGGTATCCAATATCTGACATCCACTGATCTTGGCAGTTTTAATAATTCCGATAAAAGTGCAGCAAAAGTTCAAAAATTAGTTACAGAAGAACTTTCTCCATATAAAAACTTGGATGTATCTCTGGATTCCTTGAATCTGCAAGTGCGCTATTCAAAAGATAATACCTATGCTCTTTCATATAAAAATACTAAGACTTCTAAAACGAAAAGCACCACTCCAATTACCTGGTCACAGTCCGGAAACACTTTAAAAATCCGTGAGCGTAATTTGAAAAAGCATACCTGGTTTCATATTGACCTTAACTTTCTGATCCGCCTTTTCGGAAACGATGATGAAAAAGAAGCGGTGTCCGATGAAGATATGGTAACTTTATATATTCCGAAGAATGCTGCTTTTGACCAGATTACACTGGAAAACAATGATGGTAATCTGCTCCTTAACAATCTTAGAACCAGCCAAGGTATTATCCATGTCGATGATGGCGATATTATTTTCAAGAACTGTGCACTACGCAATACACTACTAACTTCTAATGACGGAGATGTTCTTAGTACCGCTACTACCTATTCCGGAAATACGGCAATCACATGCAAAGATGGAGATGTACTTTTCTATCGTGCAGCAGACGTATTGAAGCCACTTTCCCTGAAACTTGAAACGAACGACGGTGAAATCATTGTTCCTTCTTCATTTTCCGGAAAAGTAAAGGAAAAAGATGATAAAAGCATCTACCAGCAGAATGGCAGGGATGGATACGGAACTTTATCCATTCAATCAGAAGACGGAGATATTGTCTTACATGCTTAAAATCATATATGAAACACATGCAGACAATTCTTATCCGTTATATCCATGCTGAGCTATAAGCAGGAAGTCAAAATCTGCGAAGTACTTTTACACTGTCATCTTCTCGTTTCCTATACATACATGCTTCGGGTAAATATTTTTGTTTTTATAGACACTTAAAACAATCCCAAGCATTGCATAGCATACGACAATATAGTTACCTCCCGCCGACAGAAATGGCAGGAATTCCCAAAAATTTTAAGTATAAAGAAACCCCCAAAGCACAAGGCTTTGAGGGTTTTTTGTAAATTCTTTGTTCTGTTTTGAATTATCTCTTTGAGAACTGTGGTGCTCTACGAGCTGCTTTGAGACCGTATTTCTTACGTTCTTTCATACGTGGATCACGTGTTAAATATCCGGCTTTCTTAAGTACCGGTCTGTAATCAGCATCAGCCTCAAGAAGTGCTCTTGCGATACCATGACGGATTGCTCCAGCCTGTCCTGTGTATCCGCCACCTTTAACATTAACGATAACGTCGAATTTTCCTTCAGTCTCTGTAGCAACCAACGGCTGACGTACAACAACCTTTAATGTTTCAAGTCCAAGATACTCGTCAATATCTCTTTTATTAATTGTAATGTTACCTGTTCCAGGTACTAAATATACTCTTGCGATAGATTTTTTTCTTCTTCCTGTTCCGTAGAATTTTGCCTTAGCCACTGTAATATCCTCCTTTCAACCTTTCCTTAGAATTTCAGTTCAACTGGTTTCTGAGCTTCCTGTTTGTGCTCCGGTCCAGCGTATACATGAAGTTTCTTGATCATTGCTCTTCCTAAAGGTCCTTTCGGAAGCATTCCTTTTACAGCCAGTTCGATAACTTTCTCAGGTTTCTTAGCCATCATCTCTTTTAATGTAGTCTCTTTCATTCCTCCTACATAATCAGAGTGATTATAATATACTTTCTGATCCAGTTTCTTTCCTGTTACTTTTACCTTCTCAGCATTTACAACTACTACGTAATCACCTGTGTCTACGTGTGGTGTAAATTCTGGTTTATTCTTACCTCTTAAAACTTTAGCTACTTCTGATGACAGACGTCCTAATGTACATCCAGCAGCGTCAACTACGTACCATTTTCTTTCAATCTTATCTGGATTAGCCATATAAGTTTTCATTGGTTTCCCTCCTGTGAATCATTAACTTTTTCATTAACACTTTCATGATAAATATATTGAAATCAATAAAGCTCCGGGGCTTTGGTGCTTTACTGTTTCTCCTTTTGTCATACTGCATTATTATATTACACAACCCCGTGTGTGTCAACCTTTTTTATAAACAATATGCTGTTTTCTTCATCTTTCGATCTCAATACTATCTTATGGTGTCAAGGTTAAAAAACTCCACTCGTGTGCAAGCACATCGTGATTTTCAGTCTTTTGACCATGAAAGCATCTTATAGTATAATATTCTCAGTATAATATTTTCTGTTGAGCTCTTATTTTAACATAAGATCAATAATTTATACAATTAATAATATTTGGGGGAAAACTAAATGAAAAAGAACATTGATATGCTCCATGGACCTGTGCTGCCGGCACTTACGAAGCTGGCACTTCCGATCATGGCAACTTCACTTATCCAAATGGCGTACAACCTGACTGACATGATCTGGATAGGAAGGCTGGGGAGCAACGCTGTAGCCGCAGTCGGCGCAGCAGGTATGTATATGTGGCTTTCCAACGGGCTGGCTTCACTGTCTAAAATGGGTGGTCAGGTAAATACAGGCTACTCACTGGGGAGCGGTAGCCGCAAAGAAGCTGCCGGATATATCGCAAACACTTTACGTTTTGCAGCCATTTCGGGCATTATTTTTGGTATTGTCTGCATGTTGTCCGCAACACCATTGATCGGTTTTTTCAATCTGAACAGTCCACAGGTTATCGCCGATGCGAAAATCTATCTCCAGATCACTTGTGGTCTGGTTGTATTTTCCTTTGTGAATCAGAGCTTTACCGGAATCTTTACGGCACTTGGAAACAGCAAGGCTGCTTTTCTCGCTACCACATCCGGTCTGATCGTCAATATCATTCTGGATCCGGTTCTTATTTTCGGTCTCGGACCATTTCCGGCTATGCGGATCATGGGTGCTGCTGTCGCAACCGTAATCGCACAGGCGATCGTAACCCTGACATTTCTTATATTTACAAGGAAAGATACTCTGATTTTCCCGGAAGTACATTTCTTCGGAAAACCGAACCTGCACTATCTTACTTCTATTATAAAGATTGGCCTTCCGACTTCCATCCAGAGTATGCTGTTTACCGGCATTTCCATGATTATCGCAAGACTGGTTGCAAGCTATGGAGATGCGGCTGTTGCTGTGCAGAAAGTTGGTTCACAGATTGAATCCATTTCCTGGATGACTGCTGATGGTTTTGCCGCTGCCGTCAATTCTTTTATTGCGCAAAATCACGGTGCCGGAAACCGCGACCGTATCCGCAAGGGCTATTCGCATGCCATGGGAATCGTGCTGGTCTGGGGAATCTTCTGCACACTGCTTCTGATTCTCTGCCCGGAACCAATCTTCCGGATCTTTATCACAGAACCGGACGTCATACCAATGGGCGTGGACTATTTGATGATCCTCGGCGTGTCACAACTCTTTATGAGCGTAGAGATCACTACAGCCGGTGCATTTTCCGGCTACGGCCGTACAGTACCGCCGTCTGTCATCAGTATTATATTTACCTCCGCGCGGATTCCTCTGGCGATGCTGCTGATCACAACGTCACTCGCCTTAAACGGTATCTGGTGGAGTATAACCATTTCCAGCATTTTCAAAGGGATTTTACTGCTGATCTGGTTTTTGTTCTTTTTAAGGAAAGAAATGAAAAAATCCTGATTTATTTTAATGATGCCAGGGGCAAAAGCCTGAACTCACGATGTGCTTGCACATAAGTGGTTTTATGGCTTAGTGACCCGCTCGATATGAGCATAAAAGTGGAGCGCAAGCTTCATGATATGCGGATATTGGGCAGAATTGCAGCAGCGCGAAGTACGGAACAATTCGTATGGCATCTTTCTAAATACAATTATCATCAACAGGGAGGACTTAATTATTATGTGGGCTTATGAAGGCGTTTTTTATCAAATCTATCCGATTGGATTCTGCGGTGCACCTGTGCACAATGACGGCGTGACCGTTTCCAGAATTCTGAAATTAAAGGACTGGGCAGGTTATCTCGGCGACCTCGGGATTACTTCTATATTATTAAATCCGATTTTTGAATCCGACAATCACGGATATGACACGAGAGATTTTAAGAAGATTGACTGCCGTCTCGGCACAAATGAAGATTTCGCTGAAGTATGTAAATCGCTCCATGAAAATGGTGTGAAAATCGTTCTCGACGGTGTTTTCAACCATGTCGGTCGTGGTTTCTGGGCGTTCAAAGATGTGCAGGAGAAGAAATGGGATTCTCCTTACAAGGACTGGTTCCATATCAGCTTTGACGGAAACAGCTGCTATGATGATGGTTTCTGGTACGAGGGCTGGGAAGGTCATTTTGAATTGGTTAAATTAAATCTGCAAAACCCGGCAGTCGTCGATTATCTTCTGGAATGTGTAAAATTCTGGATCAATACTTTTGACATCGACGGGCTCCGGCTGGATGTCGCTTACAGTCTGGATCACAATTTCATGCGCAGGCTCCGTAGTTATACCCAGGAATTAAAGCCTGATTTCGCACTGATTGGTGAAGTTCTTTTTGGTGATTATAATATTATCGTCAATGATGAAATGCTTCACAGCTGCACAAATTATGAATGTTACAAGGGCTTGTACTCCAGCTTCAATTCCATGAATCTGTTCGAGATTGCCCATTCTCTGCACCGCCAGTTCGGGGCTGATCCATGGTGCATTTACCGTGGGAAACATTTGATGACATTTGCAGATAACCACGACGTCACAAGACTTGCCAGCATCCTGACAAACAAAGCTCATATTCCACTTGCTTATGGACTACTTCTCGGCATGCCGGGTGTACCGTGTCTTTATTATGGAAGCGAATGGGCTGAACCGGGAGAGAAAGCTCCGGATAATGATTACGCACTGCGTCCTTGCTTCGATGCGCCAAAGCCGAATGACCTGACCTCATTTATCAAAAAATTAATTCAGATTCGTGAGCACAGCGATGCACTCTGCAACGGCTCTTACAGAAATGTTGTGATTCAGAATCATCAGCTAATCTTTGAACGCTGCACGGAGAACACACGTGTTCTCGTTGCCATTAACGCTGCTGACTATCCATACACCGCTTATCACGGTGACCTGAGCGGTCAAATGACGGATCTGATCACCGGCGAAACCGTTACCATGCAGGGACAACTTGAGCTGCCCCCATACAGCGTGCAGTATTTAAGATAATGCCATAATAATCAAATTGCACAATTCAAAGCATCAAGATATGCCAAAACGTAAAATTTTTAACAAAAAAACTTACATTTTCCTTGTAATTGCAATTTATTGTTGCTACAATGCAATTAGATAATTTTTTCATAAACAAAGAGGAGGCATGTAAAAATGAAAAAAAGAAACATTATCACATCTATTGCATTAGCTGGTGCCCTGTGCTTCAGCTCATTACTTCCAGTATCTGCTGCTACATTTGACAACAGTGGAATCAAGGAAACCCAGGTTGAAAAAGTTACATATCAGTTCATGAACGAAACGCAAGCTGGTAAGTACAAACTTGTTGACACAGATACTCTGCACAGTTGGGTTTCAAAGAAAGACAAGATGATCATTGTAGACACAATGCCGGCTGCTGCATCTTACGACAAGCAGCATGTTCCTGGTGCTATCAACTCAGTTGCTCCAATGAAAGAAGCTGAGTACACACCAGAACAGAAAGCTGATCTGACCAGCCAGGTTGAGAAGCTCCTTCCAAACAAGACAATCTCAAAGACAACTTCAAAAACTACATGGTCTAAAGTTTCTAAGAAAACTTACAGCAAACTGAAAAAAGCTGACAGAAAAGCAAAAAAAGTAAAAAAAGGCAAAAAGACAGTTACATATTATTACAAAAAAGTTGTAAAGAAATCTACAAAGAAAACTACTGTCAAAGATAAAAGCTACAAGATCGTAGTATACTGTGGTCATATCGGATGTGCTCGTTCTCACGTTGCTGCAGCTTACCTTGTAAAACAGGGATACACAAATGTATATCGTTACGGCGGTGGAATCAGTGCATGGGTTGATGCAGGATATTCTATCGAGAAAGTTGAAACTGCACAGCCGGCACAATAATAAGGAGCTCATGGATTTGAATGGTTCCAGGTAATCACAACGGGGAGTTGATAGACAGCTCCCCGTTTTTTCAACAATGAAGAGAGAGAGGTTATGAAATGCAACATTCTATTTCTTTAAAGAAACGGCTTCTGACGCTTCTGATAGCAGCTGGATTTTTATTAGGCTCGGTATTTGCGGCCGGATCAGAAACATCCGCAGCCACAAGCCGCCTCAAGGTGTCACCGACTAAGAAAACGATTTATGTCGGAAAGGCAACCACCCTTAAGGCCAACAAGAAAGTTCGCTGGTCTGTATACAAAGGAAAGAAATATGTAAAAATTGTTTCCAAATCAAAATATGCGAAAAAAATCACTATTAAAGGATTAAGGAACGGAACATCTTATATCAAAGCAAAATACGGAAAAAAAATAAAAAAAGTTAAAATTACCGTTAAGAAAAAAACAGTTTCAAGCAACGTTCCAACGAAGATCACACTTGCAGCTACCCAGAATTCTATTGGTGTAGGTGACCACTGTTCTGTATATGTAAAATCCGTATCACCTTCTACCGCAAGCAAGGCTGTGACCTATTCATCCAGCAATGAAAAGGTAGCTACTGTATCCCGAAGCGGACTGATCTCAGGAGTCAAAGATGGTACAGTTACAATCACAGCGACTTCAACAAAAAACAATGCACGAAAAGCAACTATCAAGATTACTGTTTTAAAAACACTTCGTGGCACTGTCAAACTGACCGCAAGCCTTTCCACTGAAGAGAAATGCCCAAAGGGAAAAGTGGCATGCCTTTGGATTCCAGTGCCTGAAACAGACGCAAATGGTTCACAGACTGTTTCTCCTTCCAGTATCAAATACACAGCAAAACACGCCACAGAATTAAAGATTACGACAGACTCTGCCGGTAACAAAGCCTTATACGTTAAATGGGATGAGAATACAGACCCGAAAGATCGTACAGTTGATTTCTCCTTCAATGTAGTCCGAAGAGAAATCATCCGCCCTGCCAACATGCAGGCATTAGAAAAAGGTACTGTTGATAAAGAAAAAATGGCGCCATATCTGAAAGAAACCAAGCGAAGCGGATCTCTGACCAGCGGAATTGTAAAAGAAACAGCTGACAAAATCGTCAAAGACGCACATGCTACTACTGTTTATAAGAAAGCATATGCCATTTATGACTGGGTCTGCGAAAATCTAAGGCGTGACAATAGCACTCCGGCGATCGGTTCAGGAGATGTACAGTATATTCTTAAAAATACCGATAAAGGTATCGGAAAATGTACTGACGTAAATGCTGTATTCGTCGCACTCTGCAGAGCGGAAGGCATCCCTGCAAGAAGTGTTTACGGATTAAAGCTGAATGCCATGATTGATAATCCTAATACTCCTTATGTTCAGAAATGCAAGCCACAATATTATCTGCCAGGATATGGATGGGCAGAAGCTGATGTGAGTGCATTGCTGAAACTCCCGGATATCATGGGACACGAAGATGATTATCGTGGAAAAAATGTATCAGCAGAGAAAGCCCAAATCTGGAAATCCTTAAAAGACGAATACTGGGGTTCAGCCGATAATCACTGGATGATGCTAAGTGCCGGCGGAGATATCACACTTTCTCCAAAACAGGACGAAACAACTGCAGCCGATGCAGTACTCAACCCAGATGGCTCTGTAAAGAATTACGGAGTCCTTAACGGCGATGGAACCCTACACTATTTTATATATCCGTATGCAGAATATGACAAACATTATCTAAAAAACTATGGCACTACCGAATTTGATTACAAATACTCTTTTGAAGAAGGTAATGACGACTGCGGATGCTAAGAAAAAAAGCGGTTGGAATGCTGACATATCATCAGCGTTCCAGCCACTTTTTATCTTGGTATCACGTTATTGTTTCTCTAATACCTTCACGATCTCTGCCATATACATGGTGTGATAATCTTTCTGCGGATACCATTTTGTATCACATTCTTCATCTGTGAAACATTCTGGCAGCATATCCTGCGCATAAAGCTTTCTGCACACAAATACCAGATCTGCTTCCTCAACTGCTGTTGTTCCATCCACATAATATGGATGAAGTCCGGCTTCTGCCCACTTATCTTCCACATCTCGTCCGGAAACTCTTCCACACACATTCAGCGCTTCCCTTTTCTCTTCCGGCAGGAAAGAAAGTGTAAAATACTCTGAATTATCTACAAATTCTTTCGTATATCTCTGCGGACGGATGTAAGCAGTTGCCACATTCTTGCCCCACATGATTCCGACTCCGCCCCAGCTGGCTGTCATCGTATTGCTCTTCTTCTCATCACCTGCCGTGATCAGCATCCATTCTTTGGAAATCTTGTGAAATGGATTGATTTTCAATGTATCAATAGAAATCTCTTTAAATGCCATTTTCTACGCCTGCTTTCTGATTTTTTATTTTTTCATATATTGTTCTTTGTACTTTGCAATTACAATTCTGGATTATTTCATGAGTACTTTACGGAAATTCTTCTTTCCTTTTTTCAGTACAAGACCTTCTCCGCTCATATCTTCTGCCTTAAACGCTGCATGGATATCTGTAACTTTTTCACCATCAACAGCAACTCCGCCCTGCTGTACTGCACGGCGTGCTTCTGATTTGGATGGAACCAGTCCGGCTTTTACAAGCATTGTCATAATGTCAATCTCACCATCTGTCATGTCATCAGCTGTAAGTTCTGCTGTCGGCATATCAGCGGCAGCACCTTTGCTGAACAGTGCTCTTGCAGCTTCCTGCGCTTTCACAGCCTCTTCTTCACCATGGACAAGTTTTGTCAGTTCATAAGCAAGAATCTCTTTTGCTGTATTTAACTGTGCGCCTTCCCAGCTGTCCATCTTGTCAATCTCTTCCAGCGGAAGGAATGTCAGCATACGGATACATTTCAGAACGTCTGCATCTGCAACATTTCTCCAGTACTGATAGAAATCAAATGGAGAAGTCTTCTCCGGATCAAGCCATACAGCACCACTCTGTGTTTTACCCATCTTCTTGCCTTCTGAGTTCAGAAGCAGTGTAATCGTCATCGCACTTGCGTCTTTCCCAAGTTTACGGCGAATCAGTTCTGTACCTGCAAGCATATTGCTCCACTGGTCATCTCCACCAAATTCCAGATTACATCCATATTTCTGGAATAACTCATAGAAATCATATGCCTGCATGATCATGTAGTTAAACTCAAGGAAACTTAATCCTTTCTCCATTCTCTGTTTGTAACATTCAGCAGTCAGCATACGGTTTACGCTGAAATGAGCACCTACTTCACGAAGTACTTCAATATAGTTCAGATCCATCAGCCAGTCTGCATTATTTACCATCAATGCTTTTCCATCTGAGAAATCAATAAAACGGCTCATCTGCTTTTTAAAGCAGTCACAGTTATGCTGGATTGTCTCCGGTGTCATCATCTGACGCATATCTGTACGACCGGATGGATCTCCGATCATCGCTGTTCCTCCACCGATCAGAGCGATCGGTTTATTTCCTGCTTCCTGAAGACGTTTCATCAGGCACAATGCCATGAAATGTCCGACATGAAGGCTGTCTGCTGTCGGATCAAATCCAATATAGAATGTTGCTTTTCCATTATTTACCAAATCTCTGATCCGTTCTTCGTCTGTTACCTGCGCGATCAGTCCGCGGGCTTTTAACTCTTCATAAATTCCCATTTTCCTGTCCTCTCCTTTTCTTATCTTAAGATTTACGTTCACGCAAAAAAAGTCCTTACCTGATCAAACAATCAGATAAGGACGAGATTATCGTGTTACCACCTTATATTCACCGATACGCTTACGCTTATCAGCCTCAGAAGGTCTGCGTGTTCACAAACCTGTGCACATAACGTATGCCACACGTCGCAGCCTACAAAACGCTTCTATGCAGGTATCTTATGAAACCATACATGCGCTTCTTCGGTGCGCAGCTCCGGGATGTATTCGCAACCATGTCCTTTGTGCGCCTCTCACCAGCCGGCAACTCTCTGTACAGGTGTCAAGACTGTTACTTCTTCTCTTCTTCGCCTTTGTAAATATTTTCATATCGTTTAAAGACTAACTTATTTGCAGATATTTGTCAAGGCTTTTATTGCCTGAAATGCCCCGGCAATATTCCCAAAATAATATGACCATTCCCAGTCACACCTTATTGTAATAATGCAGGATCAGAAGAGACCTTACGAATTGCTCCGTATTTCGTACTCTCATAATTCTTATAATACGGGCACTGTGCTTTCAGGCACTGTGCATTTTCATCTGAAAATGTACAACATATCTTCTCTGGCAGTTCCATCTTCACACCCAACTCCTTCTCCACAAAATTCACTGCTTCTGTCACAGCCTTGAAGGAATCCCGTTTACAGCATCTTGGACCGCCCGCCTCACCGATTGCCTCTAATGCTCTGGCAGTCATGCGGTTTGCTCTTCCCCAGGATTTTCCGGTAAGCGGTGTAGCCTTTAAAATAATGCTCATGAAAATGCCCGTACTCACTGCAGCTCCACAGCAGCCCCACATTCCACAGGCACCACCCGGATATTCACTGCCACGATGCCGCATTTCTTCCAGTGCATCTTCAAAAGAATCCACTTTTCCGCCTGCATTCTTATATGCCGCCAGAAGTGCTGCTCCGACAAGAATATGATGTTCCGGTCCATGCATGTAAATGTATGGATTCTCCATAATCTCCTGCATAATCTCAATCGGATTCACCGAAGTCGTTTTGCCCGTTTCTTCCATGATCACTTCTACGCCTTTTTTCTCATGACAGCTATCACATACATAATGTCCATCTTCACAGCACGCATAACTTTCAAATATCTGATGGCACATCTGACATTCTAACTTTTCTGCCTTCTCTGTGTATACTAACGATTTCCCGCACACCAGACAGGCGCCTTCTCCTCTCGCCATACCTTTTCTCTCCTTTTTTTTAATGTGCCTTGCATATTCTCGTGCCAGGAGCGCGGTTATATGCAACGCTCTACCTCTCATGCGAGTGTGCATCTCGCCAGAGGCTTATTATATAATAACAGATCTGCCTGAAAAGACAGATCTGTCTGTAATTACATTATCCCAAAAATACTACATCATCTTTCGGTTTCTCCGCCTCTGTCAGTTCTTCCAGATAAAGTACCGGCTGCTTACGGTCCGGATACATGACTGCTTCATACTCAAATCTTGCCCGCACATGTACCCACTGATTCTTCTTAACCTTTGTTCCATCTGTGATCTTGCACGGATATCCGTAATAACGGACATCATTTGCACAACAGGTCATAATCTTACGCACCGGCACAAACATGTCATCTCCCATTCCTCTCGGGATAAGTACCTGCGCTGTAAATTCAACTTCCTTGTGCAGATACAATTCCGGATGATCATATGCATCTACATACCATACACCGAAATCCATATCCTCAATCACAATCTTGTCTCCCTTTACATCATATGGAAGATCGTCCTCTGACGGTTCAATGATCTTGCCTTCCAGATCTTCAAAAATCAGCTGTGCCATCGGATTCTGTACCTTCAAGGCACGGCGGAATCCGGCACGGCTCATGTTGCGGTCACAGCGGTTAACAATGATCAGTGAAGATTCTGTCAGCTGCTCCATCAGCATATTACGCATATTTGTCAGATACATATCCAGTGTTGTTCCGTCCACAGTAGAGTAGATTCCCTGAATCTCCCATCCACGTGGGTAACGCATCTTAATCAGTTTTTCCAACTTCCACATACCATTGAACTCAATCACAACCTGTGTCGGCTGGTAATTCTTCAAACAATTTTTGAAAAATGTAGGATTCAGCTGCTCTTCCTCTTCTACCTGCAGCATTACCATATTCTTCATCTTCAAATATTCCGGTGAAAACTCTTTCTCACCTTCCTCACATACGATCAGAAGTGTAAGTCCCGGTTCGATCCAGTCCTGTGTCATCAAAGTATCTTTGATCAGTGTTGTCTTACCACTGTCCAGAAATCCGGTACAAATAAAAATCGGTGTTGTTCCCATTTGTTTCTCCTTCTATATCCTGATTTAAAACTCCATCATTAAAAATGATATTTTATAAATGGAATAACTTCATCAGGTTTTCTTCTTTCAAATCTGTACCAATGACACAGATACGTCCTGTATAATCTGCCTGGCACTCACGAGTCTCGTACTCTTCCGGCACAAGGTCAAACTGTCTCCATGTTCCGTCTTCCATAGCGATAATTCCTTTGGAACGAAGGATTGTTCCATAACCATCTGTCTCTGATAATGCTTTCAGGATCAAATCCAGCTCTTCTTCTATATACTTGTGAGCAGTCTCCTTGCCCCAGCTTGTAAACACATCATCTGCATGATGGTGATGATGGTGATCGTGGTCATGTCCGCAGCCACATCCACACTCGTGATCGTGATCGTGGTGATGCTCATGATGTCCACAGCAGCCGTGCTCCTCATGGTCATGATCGTGATCATGGTGATGCTCATGATGTCCACAGCAGCCGTGCTCCTCATGGTCGTGATCTTCGTGATCATGATGATGTTCATGATGTCCGTGACCTTCTTTATCCTCGAACAGCCCTTCGATCTCTGCTCCTGCATGAAGTGCATGCTGGATTGCTTCTTTTCCAAGCTGATCCCACGGTGTGGAAATAATTGCTGCCTTCTCATTCTCTTCACGCAGCATCTTTACACAATCTTCTACTTTCTCATCTGCCATCATCTGTGTACGGCTGACAACGATTGTAGAAGCATGCTCTACCTGATCCTTAAAGAACTCGCCAAAATTCTTCAGATACATCTTAGCTTTCTTACCATCAACGATCGTAATTCTTCCTTCGATCTCGATATCTGCATCTTTCTTCACGTCTTCGATTGCTCTTGCTACATCGGATAATTTTCCAACTCCTGAAGGCTCGATGATTACACGGTCCGGTTTGTACTCATCCAGAACTTTTACGAGCGCCTTACTAAAATCTCCAACCAGTGTACAGCAGATGCATCCGGAGTTCATCTCTGTAATCTCAATTCCTGCATCTTTTAAGAAACCACCGTCAATTCCAATCTCACCAAATTCATTCTCAATCAGAACCAGTTTCTCTCCTGCGAATACATCCTGTACCAGTTGTTTAATAAATGTTGTCTTTCCGGCTCCGAGGAATCCGGAAATAATATCTACTTTTGTCATTATATAGTTACCTCTTTTCTTTATACATTTGCATATTAGTTGCGTTTAATCTCCGTTTCTTATCTTACCACAAACTTGCCCTGTCTTCTAGACCTTTCCCGGCTTCATGAGAAAAAAAGAATATGAATTTTCTATAAAATTGTCAGTACGTGAAAAAGAAGCAGTATTTTTATCCCCCTGAAAATACTGCTTCTTTTGTTATACCATATGAAATTTTTAATTTTAACGAACAAAGCCTTATTTCACTGCCCAGTGTGACAGACTCTGACCGACCACTTATCTTATTAGTTTTGTTTGATTATCTTGTGGATCACCTTACAGGATTCCGCCTACAGACAGGAATAATGGTGCAAATACAAGTGATACGATCGTCATTAACTTAATCAGAATGTTAATAGACGGTCCGGAAGTATCTTTAAACGGATCACCAACGGTATCTCCGACAACGGCTGCTTTGTGAGCCTCACTTCCTTTTCCACCATGATTGCCATCTTCGATGTACTTCTTCGCATTGTCCCATGCACCACCTGCATTAGACATGAAAATTGCCATCATAACACCTGTTACAAGTGCTCCTGCCAGAAGTCCGCCAAGCGCGGATGGTCCAAGTAACAGACCAACTGCAAGCGGTGACAGTACTGCCATCACACCAGGAACCAGCATCTCGTGAAGTGCTGCTGTTGTAGAAATCGCTACGCAGGACTTGTAATCCGGCTTCTCTTTTCCTTCCATAATGCCTGGCATCTCTTTGAACTGACGTCTTACTTCCTCGATCATCTGATATGCAGCCTTCGATACAGAAGACATTGTCATAGCTGAGAACAGGAACGGAAGCATACCACCGATAAATAATCCAATGATTACACGGCTGTCCAGAATGTCAATATTCTTTAACTGAACTGCTTCTGCATAAGATACAAATAAAGCAAGTGCTGTAAGCGCTGCAGAACCGATGGCAAATCCTTTACCCATAGCTGCAGTTGTGTTACCAACAGCATCCAGCTTGTCCGTGATCTTACGAACACTTGGATCAAGACCTGACATCTCAGCGATACCACCGGCATTGTCTGCGATCGGTCCATATGCGTCTACAGCAACTGTAATTGCAGTTGTAGACAGCATACCGACTGCCGCCAGAGCGATTCCGTAAAGTCCACTGACTGTATAAGCCACAAAAATACCTACGCAGATCAGTAGGATCGGAATAGCTGTAGACTTCATACCAACAGCAATACCACTGATGATCGTTGTTGCAGATCCTGTCTCAGACTGTTCTGCAATCTCTTTTACAGATTTGTAATCACCTGAAGTATAAACTTCTGTGATGATACCGATCAGAAGACCAACGATCAGTCCTGCTGTTACAGAGATTGCTGCGTTAAAATTACCAAAGCAGTATTTGCTTGCAAAAAACGCAACGATCAATACCAAAATACTGGATACATAAGATCCCATCTTCAGTGCTTTGTGTGGGTTGGAGTTCTCATCACCCTTAACAAAGAATGTACCAAGGATAGATGAGATCAGTCCCAATCCTGAGATTAGAAGCGGGAACAGTGCTCCGGATACCTGGAAATACACAACTCCGAGTGTCAGCGCAGAAATCAGCGCACCAACATAAGACTCGAAAAGGTCCGCTCCCATACCGGCAACATCACCTACGTTATCTCCTACGTTATCAGCGATTACGGCCGGATTACGCGGATCATCTTCCGGGATTCCTGCTTCTACCTTACCAACAAGATCCGCTCCAACGTCAGCAGCTTTTGTATAAATACCACCACCAACACGGGCAAATAATGCAATAGAAGAAGCACCTAAACTGAATCCGGAAAGGACTTCTACGTTCTTCGTGATCACATAGATTGCGCTTACTCCGAGAACACCAAGTCCTGCTACACACATCCCCATTACAGCACCACCTGAAAATGCGATGGAGAGTGCACGGTTCATACCGGACTCTTTTGCAGCATTCGCTGTTCTGACATTTGCCTTCGTTGCTACAGTCATACCACAGTAACCAGCCAGTGTGGAGAATAATGCTCCCACAACAAAACATACAGCAGTTACCCAACTCTTGATCCCGACTCCGATCAAGATGAATAAAATCAGCACGAATACGACAAGAATCTTGTATTCTGCTGTGAGGAAGGCCTGGGCTCCTTCACTGATCGCTCCTGCGATCTCTCTCATCCTTTCGTTACCGGCACTCTGTCTGCTTACTTTTGCTGCAAGATATGCGGCAAAGAGCAATGCGACAACTCCAAATACCGGAACAATCACAAAAAGATTTTCCATATACTTAACCTCCCAATAGATTAGTGTTATCTATAATACCATATTTGCAGAAAAAATAAAAAGACTTTTTTTAGATTTTTGTGAATTTTCTTGTTATTCCTCCTGTTTTAACGTTTTTTCTTCTCTTTTGCAAGCAGTGCTGCCCCCAAAGCACCTGCGTATCTTCCATTTTTCGTTGTCTCAACCACACATCCTAACTTCTTTGACAAAATATCTGTAAAATAGACACTGTCACTTAAACCGCCTGTCAGGATCACCTTATCGGAAAGTGTTTTTCTCTGGCTGAGTTGGGCAACTTTGGCTGCCACTGAATCTACAACACCCGCTGCAATGTCTTCTCTTTTCTTTCCTTCTCCAATATAATTAATGACTTCTGACTCTGCAAATACCGTACACAGAGAACTGATTGGAAGCACTTCCCCTTCCGCTGCCAGTTCAAACAGTTCCTGAAGCGTCACGCCGAGACGGTTTGCCATAACTTCCAGAAATTTTCCCGTTCCCGCTGAACATTTATCGTTCATCAGAAAATCCCGTACCATTCCATGTTCCACAAGAATTACTTTTGTATCCTGACCGCCTACGTCAATGATCGTGCAGTCATCACCCGCCATTTCGCGTCCCCCTCTTGCATGACAGGTAATCTCTGTGATAACAAAATCTGCGAACTCAACCGCAACACGTCCATATCCGGTTGCCACTACTTTTGTCTCGTCTGACAGAACATCTATATTTTCTGTCTCTAATTTTTCTTTAATGATCTGACAGGTCTCCTTGCTGCTCCATCCTGTTGGCAAAACGAAATGTAATTCTTTTTCTCCACGCACAACTACTTTAGAAGCGGTTGAACCAATATCAATTCCTACGTAATACATCTTAATCTCCTGCTCTTTTTGCTGACTTTTCCACATTTATCTTCGTTCTTCTTCGGAATATCCACCATTTTCCGAATCATTATAGCCGATTTCCACAAGTACAAGTCCGTTCGGCGGTGCTGTAACGCCTGCTGCTGTACGGACTTTCTCATCCAGAATCTCTTTTACCCGTTCCGGTTCGTAAAATCCCCTACCGACACGTATCAGCGTCCCGGCAATGATACGGACCATATTATAGAGAAATCCATTTCCTGTGATTCGAAGGGTAATATCTTCCCCTTCCTGCATGATATCCAGCGCATAAACCGTACGCACTGTGTCTTCCACGTTTGTCTTAATATTGCAGAAACTCACAAAATCATGCTCCCCGATCAGATACGCTGCACCTTTTTTCATCGCTTCTACATCCATCGGGAACGAAACATGTGTACTGTATCTTCGTTTCAGCGGATTTGGCACCGGCGCATTACAAATGTGATATTCATATGTTTTAACTACATGATCCTGATAACGCGGGTGCCAGTCATCCGGTACCTGACAAGACTGCCGGATGACAATATCATCCGGCAGTTTCTGATTCAATGCATAAGCCATGCGCTCCGGCGGAATGGAAGACTCCGTATCAAAAACGGCAACATTTCCCAGTGCATGCACACCGGAATCTGTACGGCTTGCTCCGATGATCCGGATATCCTCTCCCGTCAGCTTACTGATTTTTTTATTTAATACTTCTTCTACGGTGATTCCATTCGGCTGAATCTGCCATCCGCAGTAATCCGTACCGTCATAGGCAACCGTTAATTTCACTCTTCTGCTCATTTATGTTCTCCTGGAACTTTAAAAATACTGCCATCATTTCACATTGATTCTTTTGTTGATGCCATCACCGCTTATTTAAAATACCCAGATATGCAACTGCACACCACGACCGATCGCGACCACTGCGACCACATATGCAATCACAATGATATAAGCCGCATAATCTCTGCTCTTATAGCGAAGTGGCTTCATCTTCGTGCGCCCATCGCCGCCCCTGTAGCACCTGGCTTCCATCGCCATCGCAAGGTCATTTGCACGGCGGAATGCCGATACAAACAACGGTACCAGGATCGGCACCATGCTTTTCGCTCTCTGCAGTATATTACCGCTCTCGAAATCCGCACCTCTTGCAAGCTGTGCTTTCATGATCTTATCTGTCTCTTCCAGCAAAATCGGAATAAACCGGAGTGCGATTGACATCATCATCGCAATCTCATGTACCGGCACATGAATCTTATTCAGTGGATGAAGCACCGCTTCGATCCCATCTGTCAGCTCATTCGGTGTTGTCGTAAATGTCATCAGCGAAGAACCAATAATCAGATAAACAAGCCGGATTGCCATATATACCGCAGTACGAAGACCACCTTCTGTGATTGTAAAGATCCATGCATGAAACAGCACGTCTCCCTGTCTTGTCAGAAACAGGTTAAATAATACTGTGATCATAAGCAGCATGATCACCGGCTTCAGTCCTTTTACAATATAAGAAAAAGGAACTTTGGAAATGTGGATCACACAGATCAGAAATACCGTTGCCACAAGATATCCCGGAATACTGCTGAATAAGAAAAGCGAGATCAGATACAGCAGTGTACATATCAGTTTTACTCTCGGATCCAGTCTGTGGACCACACTTTTTGCCGGATAATATTGTCCTATTGTAATATCTCGAATCATTTTCTCTTCTCCAGTGCCTTCTTAATCTGCGCAGCCGCTTCTTCCACGGTTGTTACATTTGGTTCCACTGCAAATCCCTGTTCTTTCAGATCATGCATAATATAAGTTACCTGCGGTGCTGCAAGCCCTACCTGCTCCAACTCCCGATAATGTTCAAATACCTTGCGCGGACAGTCATTGTACATCACTTCGCCTTTATTCATAACGATAATGCGATCAGCATATCTGGCAATATCCTCCATACTGTGGGACACCAGAATAACTGTCATATCTCTCTGCGTATGCAGATAAGCGATCTGATCCAGAATGTCATCACGTCCTTTCGGATCCAGTCCCGCTGTTGGTTCATCCAGTACAAGTACCTTCGGGTGCATGGCAAGCACACCTGCAATCGCTACACGTCTTTTCTGCCCACCCGAGAGTTCGAAAGGCGAAGAATTGTAATATTTTTCTTTTAATCCAACAAGTTTCAATGCCTCCAGCGCACATTCCATACACTGATCCGGATTCAGTCCCTGATTCTTCGGCCCAAAGCAGACATCACTCATAACATCCACTTCAAAAAGCTGATGCTCCGGATACTGAAATACAAGTCCGACCTGATTTCTCAGTTCACGCATATTATATCCCGGTTCGTAAATATTCTTGCCATCATAATAAAGTGCACCGGATGTCGCCTTTACCAGTCCATTCAGATGCTGAATCAGCGTGGATTTGCCCGATCCTGTATGACCGATGATCCCTACAAATTCTCCGTGCGGAATTTCCAGACATACATCCTTCAATGCCTGTTTTTCGTAGGCGGTTCCTGCACTGTATACATAATTCAAATGTTCTAATTTAATCGACATAATGCTTCCACCAACTCTTCCTTTCGCAGAATTCCTTCCGGAATATCCACTCCCTGTTTACGAAGTGTATCTGCAAGGAGTGTCACCTGCGGTACATCCAGGCGGTACTCTTTTAATTTATCTACCTGCGAAAATATCTTCTTCGGTGTTCCTTGCATAACTACATGACCATGATCCATAACATAGATCTGATCCGCATCGATGACTTCTTCCATATAGTGCGTGATCAGGATCACCGTCACATGTTTCTCTTTTCTTAACTTCTGAACTGTTTTCAGAACTTCTTTTCTTCCGACCGGATCCAGCATCGCGGTAGGCTCATCAAGCACGATACACTTCGGCTCCATCGCCACTACGCCCGCAATTGCCACACGCTGCTTCTGTCCGCCGGACAGCTTGTTTGGCGAATGGTGTCTGTATTCCAGCATACCGACTGCTTTCAGACTTTCTTCCACACGTGTCCAGATCTCATCTGTTGGAACTCCAAGGTTCTCCGGACCGAATCCTACATCTTCTTCCACAACTGTTCCGATGATCTGATTGTCCGGATTCTGAAATACCATTCCCGCCGACTGTCTGACATCCCACAGATGCTCCGGTTCTTTTGTATTCCAACCGCTCACCCACATCGTGCCGCCGGTTGGAACTAATATTGCATTCATATGCTTTGCCAGCGTTGATTTTCCGGAACCGTTATGTCCCAAAATGGCAATAAACTGCCCTTCTCTGGCGTTTATATTCACCCCGTCAATTGCGCGGTACGTTCCGGTCACGTTACCTTCTTCATCCCGCTTCTCATATTCAAATATCAGATTATCTGTCTGAACCATATCCATCTGTTATATGCCTCCAGCCATAAAATATCAGGCTGCACCCGGTAAGGTGCAGCACACGGTCTTCTTTGTTTCTTTCATCTTATTATGAAACTTTCTCCGGCTCAGGATAAGTCTCTCCGAATGTCTCAACCGTTACACTCTTCATCTTCTGTTCTTCTAACGGTCTGTCACTGTAATCTGTATCGGTTGCAGCAATCTTATTTACCACATCCATACCTTCGATGATCTTACCAAATGCAGCATAAGCGCCGTCCAGATGTGGGGAGTTCTTGTGCATGATGAAAAACTGGGATCCTGCTGAATCCGGGTGCATGGCTCTCGCCATAGACAGTACACCTTCTGTGTGCGCAAGGCTGTTCGCATAACCATTCTGCATGAATTCGCCACGGATCGTATATCCCGGACCACCCATTCCTGTTCCATCCGGACATCCGCCCTGGATCATGAATCCACTGATCACACGATGAAAGATCAGTCCGTTGTAGAATCCTTTATTAACGAGAGAAACGAAATTGTTTACTGTATTCGGTGCAATCTCAGGATACAGCTCCGCTTTCATAATATCTCCATTTTCCATTTCAATTGTAACTACTGGATTTGCCATTTTTTATATCCTCACTTTTTCCTGTAATTTTACATACTCGGCTATTATTGTAACTGAAAAACCGTTTTTCGTAAAGAGGGGACAGGGATTTTCTAAAAAGGGACAGGGGAATTTTAATTTGGGACGGGGATTTTCTAGAAAATCCCCGTCCCAAATTAAAAATTAAATCGTATACAACACTATCCCGCCTTTTTCCTCATAGCCGGTGGCCCACATCTTCCGGAGCGACAGCCAAATTTCCTCGCCATATGTCGCAATACGGATGAGCATATCTTCATCCTTCTCTTCATAACCGACAACCAGGAACCAGTGCCATGTGAAATCCTTAAATTCTTCGGTATTCTTATGTTTCAACATCAGATACGGAACCGGAAGTCCTGCATCGATCTGGCTCTTGATCCGCCGGTATGCCTCTGCATATTCTACATCACCGGATATTTCCTGCATGCGTATATTTAAAAATCCGGCTTCTTCTATATCCAGCTTCGCCTGCACAGCCGCTATATATTTGCTGAACCCATCCACATACCAGGATAATTTGCGGACACCGCCCACTCTTGGACGGATGTAAGGCTTCATCACCTGGCTGAACCGCTTGTAATCTTCTTTTGTCAGATTGTTGATATCGTAGGGATACAATGCACGCATTCCCATATATTTTGCAAAATAGATACAGCTGTCGCACGCCGTTGCCGCAGCGCAGCCACCCATATTCATAACTACATTACTGAACCAGTCCTGATTTCCGCCAAATGCCCCCTCAATAGCGAAATATTCCAGTTCTTTCTTCATTGTCTGTTCACCTTCTTGTTTTTATTTTCCTGCACTCTCATTCTACTTATACTCTTACTCTGTCTAAAGCGTTGCCACAAAATCGCTTTTAACCACTTTTCTCAAATACTTTTATTCCGTCCGGAGTGCTGTCACCGGATCACTCTTTGCTGCTTTTCTGGACGGGATCAATCCGCCAAGAAGTGTCAGAATGACACTCAGCACGATCAGCACAAGCGCCGGCACAGCCGGAAGGACTGCATTTATATTGGTATTATTTGTCAGTGTATGGATCACCATGTTTGCAGGAACAAGAATCAGAAGCGTCAGTCCGATTCCCATAAGCCCTGCACAAAGACCAATGATAAATGTCTCGGCATTAAACACCTGTGAAACATTTCCTTTGGATGCTCCGATCGCACGCAGGATTCCGATCTCCTTCTTACGTTCCAGTACACTGATATAAGTAATAACACCGATCATGATCGAAGATACGATCAACGAAATTGCCACAAATGCAATCAGTACATAACTGATGATATTAATAATATCTGTTACCGAATTCATCATTGTACCCACAATATCCGTATAGGTGATTACCTGTTCATCTTTTCCGGCTTTTTCCATCTTTTTATTATAATTATCCAGAATATCGACAACCTTTGCTTTTGCGTCAAAATTCTTCGGATACAGGGAAATCGTACTCGGCTTCGCAAAATCAGCATAACCAAGTTTCTGCAGATTTCCTTCGTAAGTTGCCTTTTCCTGACCACTCATTGACATAAACAGTTCCATCAGATCATCCTGGCTCATATTCATATTAAATGCTTTGGCAAATGCTGAAGGATCGATCTTCATGGCATTCTGAAGCTGCGTACCGATATTTGACATTGCCTGTGTCATTGCTGTCTGCATACCTTTTGTCATCTGACTGGTGATCTGCTTCATCGCAGAAGTCATCTGTTTCTGCAATGTTTTCGACAATGCTTTGCTGTATGTTCCCATCGCCCCTTTCATATAAGTTCCCATAGATTTGGAAATCTGTTTTTCCAGTTTATCCATGTCGATTGCCTGCGTAAGTCCTGCTGCCAGGTATTTCTGACCATCCGGCGTGCTGATATAATCCAGAAAATACTGCCCCATCTTCGTCGGATCAGGCTTGTTATTTTTCTTCGCATACACCAGATATCCTGCTGACAACTGTGAAGACAGACTATCCATCTCTGCATCCGTAATCTGGATATCCATATCCGCAAATACTTTGTCCGCCCACGTATTCATGATACTCACTGCACCGTCTGTTTTCAGATATGCCTGCAAATATTCACTGAATTTATCAGGATCCGTCAGGTTGTTTGCCTTCTCATACTGCTGGAAGCCTTTCAGCACATCTGTGACAAGCTCCTGCATACGTTCGGTCGTAAGCGTTACTTTTCCCTGCTTTTTCAAAATAGCTTTCATATTCGTCTTAAGGATTGTCTGCGCACTGTCCGTCTTCAGATATGCCGCAAACGCACTGTCCAGACTCGAATAATCCGCTTCCGGATGTGTCTTCACATACTCGTTATAGCCAAGCATCAGACTTGCCGATAACTTCTCCATACCACCCGGTTTTACTGCGACCTGCAGATTCTTCACCATATCATCCAACTGCAGATCCGGCATATCTTCAAGGTTCATTGCAATTTTGTCTAAATCGATCATTTTCGACAGATCCATAGACTTTCCGGCATTTTCAAATAATTTCTGCATATTTAGGGAATCCCCGGAAAATGCATTCTTCATACTGCCTGAAAATGCACTTGTATCCATACCGAAAGCATTTTTTAACGCATCCTGATCAACCGCAAACATAGAATTCATATCCATGCCTTTTTTCTTATCAGGCTTTCCGAACTTTTCTCCGGTGAAAATGTCTTTTTTCTTATTTTTCAACTGTTCTCTTACGATCTTACTGTTCTTTGCTTCCTGTACCGTATGCTGTACAAGCGAAGCCGGATAGTTAATTCCCGGTGTCAGTGATGCAGCTTTTCCGCCCTTTTTCGGCTGTACAACACCGACAATCTTTATATCTTCCGCATTTTTCATCAGTTTCTTCAGATAACTCTGATTACCGGACTTATCCTTCCAGACCTTATATTTGCTGTCATACTGATAATAATCCGAAGCGTTTACCAGCTTGAACTTCGCATTCATAATATCACGGTAAGTATATTTTCCAATATCTCCCGGCATCTTTATATTCTTCTCGTCGATAAAATTCTGGACCATATCATCCAGCTCTTTGATATTACGAAGTCCCAGTGTATACAGAAGGAAATCACTCATACTTCCATCCGGTGTCAGCACAAGAACGCACTCGTTATAATCCTGCGGCCAGCGTCCTGCCTTAATGTTATACTGCCCCTTATACAAATCCGGGTTATTCGGCATCCGGTAAAATACATTGGTGCTCATCATGCTGGACATCATACTGTTCGTTCCAACGGAGGAGCCAAGTCCCATTGCCGAAAATGACTGATCCGGATTCACTTTACGGATCTTCTTGCCAGTATCTCTGTAGATCTGTGGTGTTATATTATAGGAATATTCGATAGATTTCGTATATTTTCGAACATCCGACTGATCACTGTCCAGATACTTCTTCAAAGACTTGAGGTCATTGGAATTCATCTTGCTGAACATTTCCGTCACATTTTTGAAAATTTTCACCTGCTGATCCGCTTTGTTTTTTGTATTCGTTGTACTTTTTTTATCTTTTGCGCTGTCTGAATCACTGTCATTACCACTCATTCCGACGATCATTGAAGAAATGTCAAATCCGGTGCTCTGGATCTGCAGCGGATATTCAGAAAGCGTATCTTCTTCCACCGACTGGATATAATCATTCACTCCGGTCGAAAGTGCCAAAATGAGTGCAATTCCAATGATTCCGATGGAACCTGCAAATGCAGTCAGAAGTGTTCGCGCCTTCTTCGTCTTCAGGTTATTAAAGCTAAGTGCAAGCGCCGTTAAAAATGACATAGAAGATTTGCCCATGTTCTGATGAACCGGAACTTTCTCTTCATCCTGCTTCGGAATATATGGATCGGAATCCGAGCGGATCTTTCCATCTTTTAACTTCACAATCCTCGTTGCGTACTCCTGCGCAAGCTCCGGATTGTGCGTAACCATTACAACCAGGCGGTCTTTTGCCACTTCACGCAGAAGATCCATAACCTGTACGCTTGTCTCGCTGTCCAGCGCACCGGTCGGCTCATCTGCCAGTAAAATATCCGGATCATTGACAAGCGCTCTCGCGATCGCGACACGCTGCATCTGTCCCCCGGACATCTGGTTCGGCTTCTTATGTAACTGTTCTCCGAGTCCTACCTGCTCCAGTGCTTCTATCGCACGTTTTCTCCGCTCTTCCTTGCCGATTCCTGAAATCGTCAGTGCAAGTTCCACATTTGAAAGTACCGTCTGATGTGGAATCAGATTATAACTTTGAAACACAAATCCAATCGTATGGTTCCGATATGAATCCCAGTCTCTGTCCTTGTATTTTCTCGTCGATATTCCATTAATCACCAGATCACCGCTGTCATAGCGGTCCAGCCCGCCGATAATGTTCAGAAGCGTTGTCTTACCAGAACCGCTCGGTCCAAGAATTGCAACAAATTCATTATCCCTGAGATTCAGGCTCACATCATCCAGTGCTTTCTGGACGAGATTCGCTGTCCGGTATTCCTTGCATATATGTTGGATTTGTAACATGTAGTATTCTCCTTCTTTTCAGCCTTATCTTTTTATTATAGCGAAAAAATCTATAAAAAGCTTCTTTTTATAGAAAATTAAGAAATTATTAAAGCATCGCATTTTCCTCGTCGCCATAAAAAAATCTGCTGCCTATTCCGGCAACAGATTTTTCATACTCTTTAAACTGATATATAAAGTTGAAGAATTATGTAAAAGTGCGGATGTTGTCGGCGGTATCACGCCCATCACGCCTAACAGGATCAGTCCTGTATTAATTCCGACAATACTTCTGTAATTGCCATGGATCCGGCTCATTAACCGGTCACTTAATTCTTTCAGTGTCACGATCTCATGTAAGCTGTCTGCTCCGACCGTCACGTCTGCGATCTCTCTTGCAATCTCAGCACCATCACTGATCGCAATGCCAACATCTGCCGCTGACAGTGCCGGCGAATCATTGATTCCATCGCCAATCATGATGACTTTTCTTCCGGCTTTCTTCTCAGCTTCGATAAAGTTCGCCTTATCTTCCGGCAGTACTTCTGAGAAATACCGGTCAACACCAACTCTTGCAGCAATCGCTTTCGCTGTCCGGTCACTGTCTCCTGTCATCATAACAACCTTGGATAGTCCGACTTCTTTCAGTCTTGCAACCACTTCTCTCGCTTCCTCACGGATCGGATCTTCGATACAGATAACGGCCGCAAGCTCCTGCTCGATCGCCATATACAAATGAGAATATTCATCCGGCAGTGTAGCGAACTTCTCCTGCATTCCTTCCGGAATTTTGCAGTTCTCATCCTCAAATACGAAATGGTAACTTCCGATCACAACCTTCTTTTCCTCGATCTTGGAAGAGATTCCATGTGCAACAATATATTCTACTTTTGAATGTAATTCTTCGTGTACAAGATTCTGCTCTTTTGCAGCTTTTACAACTGCTTTTGCCATAGAATGTGGGAAATGTTCTTCCAGACATGCGGCAATACGCAGTAATTCTTTTGGCTCTCTGCCATCAAAAGAAACAACCTCAGCAACTGTCGGCTGTGCTTTTGTCAACGTTCCTGTCTTGTCAAATACGATCGTCTCAGCTTCTGCCATGGCTTCCAGATATTTTCCACCCTTGACCGTAATGCTGTGTTCACTCGCTTCACGGATTGCAGACAATACGGAAATCGGCATTGCAAGTTTCAATGCACATGAGAAGTCAACCATCAGAACAGCCAATGCTTTCGTCACATTTCTTGTGAGGAAATAGGTTGCAAATGTTCCCGCAAATGTATACGGCACAAGACGATCTGCAAGATGCTCTGCCTTGCTCTCCAGAGAAGATTTAAGTTTCTCAGATTCTTCGATCATTGTCACAATCTTCTCAAACTTGCTGGAACCATTCGTCTCTTTGACACGGACAGTCAGTTCGCCTTCTTCTACCACTGTACCGGCATAAACATAACGGTCTTCACATTTTCTCACCGGAACAGATTCGCCTGTCAGGGATGCCTGATTGACCATCGCCTCTCCGGCTGTCACAACACCATCAAACGGAATTACATTGCCGACATGCACACGAACTTCGTCCATCGGCTGGATCTTCGTTGCATTGACAAGAACTTCTTTTCCATCTGTTACCAGCCATACTTTACTGATATTCAGTGACATGCTTCTTGCCAGATCATCTACCGATTTCTTATGCGTCCACTCTTCCAGTACTTCACCAATACCGAGCAGGAACATGACAGAACTTGCTGTATTTATATCTCCACGTAACATGGAAATTGCAATTGCTGTTCCATCGAGAACCGGCACTTCAATCTTACCTTTTGCAAGTGTACGAACACCCTGCCAGATATATTTTACTGATTTCACAGTTGCAATCGCTGTACGGATTGGCAGCGGCATGAATAATTTATTGCCGAAATGCAGGACAACTTTGTTGACCAGCTTATCCCAGTACTCCTGATTTAACTCTCTGCCTGATTTTTCCAGATAGCTCTCAGGAACCGTCACTCTGTCATATCCAAATGCACGCAGATCATCGATCACTTGTGCTCTCGCACTTTCTTCATACTGAATCACCACGCCCTGTGTACGCACCTGTATCTTCACTGCATGGATATACTCTCTGCCTTCCAGATAATATTGCAACATATCTGCCTGTGAAAATGACATTCTCGTCTGGCACATCTGCACACGGATTCTGCCTTTAATATCATGCTTGATTAAAAACTTCATGATCTTACGCTTCTTCCTCTTTAACTTCTTCTGTCTCTTCTGCTGTTTCTTCAGCTACCTCTTCTGCATCTGCTACAGCTTCTGCCTTTGCGGCTCTGTCTTCGTTTACCTGCTGAGCCTCAGCGTAAATATCCTCTGCGTTCTCCTGTACTTTTGCTGCTGTCTTCATTACACATTCTTTTGCACGAAGCACTGCTGCTGTACATCCTGTGTATACTTTTTTTGCATCATCACTTGCAAGTACTTTAATTCCTGCTGTGCCAAACAAAACACCTGCTGCAAAAAGTCCACTTTTCTTCATATTAGATTTTGATAAAAATTTTAAACAATCCATCTTGTATCTTCCTCCTTGTTTTCTCTTATTTTTTTCTCCCCATTTCTTTGGGTTCACACAAGTATAATCCCTCATTTTCATAAAATCCACAGAAAAGTTCTTTATTGATATTTTTTCTCCATAGTAAGTTAGGACGGGCTTTCGTTAAAAAGCACCGTCCTGCTTGTATTATTTATGCCAATGCTGCTCCGAGGTCTTCGCAGGATTTTACTTCCGCGTCTCCAGGCCCCTCATTGCTCATTACGCTATCACACGCAAGCTCTGCTCCTGCAGCTTTGCAGTCTTCTTCCCAGTTGCGCATCCATTCGCCATCTCCCCAGCCATATGAACCGAAAAGTGCGATTTTCTTTCCGTCAAGTGCACCCTTGCAAGCTTCGAACATAGGCTCAAATTCGCTTTCTTCCAACACTTCTGCTCCCATTGCAGGGCATCCAAATGCGATTGCATCATATTCCGCTACCTTTGCTGCTGTGAAATCACTGCATCCTAAAAGTTCTGCCTCTGCTCCTGCTTTCTTTGCTCCATCTGCAACTGCATTTGCCATTGCCTCTGTATTGCCTGTTCCACTCCAATATACGACTGCTACTTTGCTCATATCCATTCTCCTTATCTTTTCTTAGTTTCACCTAACTTATTTGCTTTTTATCAGTTTTTAGTTAGTTCCAACTAATCGTTTCTATTAGTTAGTATAGACTAACTTCATAGGGAAGTCAATTCCTTTCCACGTTTGTTCCAGATGTATTTTTATCAATAAAACGTTGGATCAATTGCTCATCCTGCCGGAGACTTTTTACATAATGAGGAAATGTTCTTTCTTAATTATTAAAAAGACCATGCCTGCGCACAAATATGCAAGTCATGATCTTTTCATTATAAATATATGTTGGGGACAAACTCCCTATGAATTATTACGTACTTCGTACACCCACAATATCTCTACAAATCACTCTATGAGGTGAATTTTCCACCGATATCAAATCCATGATCCATCGGTCCGCTGCCGGCTCCCAGATCCAGCATTGCCGCAAGTGCTCCGGAAATATATTCTTTTGCACGCTCCACAGCTTCTTCAAGTCCATATCCTTTTGCCAGATTCGATGCAATCGCACTGGATAATGTACATCCTGTTCCGTGCGTGTTCGGATTATCAATTCTACGCCCATAAAACCAACGGCTCTTTCCTTCTGCGTACAACAGATCATTGGCATCATTTAACTGATGACCGCCTTTTAACAACACAGCGCAGTGATATTCTTCGCTGATTGCCTGCGCTGCGCGCTCCATGTCTTCTGCTGAATGAATAGATGCACCAAACAGGACTTCTGCTTCAGGAATATTCGGTGTCAGCACACTTGCCAGCGGAAATAATTCCGTCTTCAGTATCTGGATTGCTTCTTCGCTGATCAGTCTGGAACCGCTTGTGGACACCATCACCGGATCAACGACGATCCGTTCTGCTTTGTATTCTTTAAGTTTGAAAGCGATCATTTTTACAAGTTCAGCGGAAGCGACCATACCAATTTTAACCGCATCCGGGTAAATATCTGTAAATACCGCATCCAACTGCTGTCCTAAAAATTCCGGTGTCACTTCAAAAATTCCGGATACTCCTGTCGTATTCTGTGCTGTCAGCGCCGTGATCGCGCTCATGGCACAAACGCCATTTGCCTGCATCGTCTTGATATCTGCCTGAATCCCCGCACCGCCGCTGGAATCACTTCCCGCAATTGTGAGGGTTGTTTTTCTTTTCTTCGTATTCATCTACTTATCCTTTTCCAATCTATTCTAATTATTTTTCTTATCCATCGCATTTATCCTGAATCTCTTCCCACAGACAGGAGCGCAGTTAAAATTGCAGCTCTCCCACAGACAGAAGCGCAGTTAGAATTGCAGTTTCCCCGTAGCCTCCACAAGGTCACCCGCATAAAGATCCGCCAGTTCTTTTAACTCATCCTGTCCTTCTTCGCTGAAGCGGTCATACAGTCCGACTACCGGGAAGCCTGCCTGTTTTGCGGTTGTTGCCGCATGTAATGCGTCCTCAAATACCAATGTATGCTCCGGTGTGCTTCCAAGCTTATCAGCACATTGAAAATAAATATCCGGTTTGTCTTTTCCTGCTCCTGCATCCGTGCAAGTCCATATTTCCTTAAAGTATCCGGCAATCTCCAGTCGTTCAAACGCCGCTTCGATCTGCTCTTTATCGCTGGAAGTCGCCACGATCATCGGCACCTTTGCCTCTTTCATCTTCTCAAGGAGCTTACATACACCCTTTTTCAGCGGTGCCTCTTCTTTATAAAAGATCTCTACCTGTTTTAATACCGCTTCTCTTAATTCTGCTTCTGACTCTTCCAGATGGTATTCCCGCTTCACATAAGCCACGCCATCATCCAGGCTCATCGGAAATAATATCTTCCCAAGATCCGGCGCCGGTTCAATCCCGGCACTACGCAGATATCTGGCTCCGGCATCCTCCCAGATCGCCATCGAATCCAGCAAAGTACCGTCCACATCGAAGATCACACCGTCTATTTCTCTGTTTTTTAATTTCATTTCCTATTAAACCTTCTTATATCGAACTTCTTTATGCATAACTTCTCTTAATTTCTCAACATATTCTGAGTGCGTTCGCGCAGTTCTTTTGTTGCAGCTTCAATATCTTTCTGTCCGAAAATCGCACTGATCACTGCGATTCCACAAATACCGCTACCGGCAAGGTCTTTTACATTGTCTTTTGTAATTCCACCAATGGCAATAACCGGAATATCCACTGCTTCACAGATTGCTTTCAGCACATTATGATCCACTTCTACCGCATCTGCCTTAGAACCTGTCGGAAATACCGCACCAACGCCAAGGTAATCTGCGCCATGTTCCTGCGCACGGAGTGCCTGCTCAACCGTCTGCGCAGAAACACCGATGATCTTATCCGCTCCAAGTTTTGCACGCACATCTCCGGCTTCCATATCACTCTGTCCGACATGCACACCGTCTGCCTCAATTTCTGCCGCAATCTCTACATTATCATTGATCACAAACGGCACTTTATATTCTCTGCAAAGTTTCTGGATTTCCTTCGCCTCTTCTAAGAAATGCGCTGTATCCAGTTCTTTTTCACGCAGCTGGATAAATGTAGCTCCACCTTTCAGCGCTTTCTCCACCTGTTCATATAATGTTTCTTCTCCAAGCCAGTGACGGTCTGTCACCGCATATAAAAGTAAATCTTTCTTATCGCAGTTCATATTTTGCACCTTCTTCCAGTGTTTTTGCGTCCATATTGTAAATCGCATCAATAATACGGTTTCTGTATGTAGAATTGCCGTCTCCGTCCTGCATTCGTGAAAATCCGATCTCACCGGCAAGTCCCATCACACATACTGCTGCCGCTGCCGCCTCCAGCGTATGCTCCGGATTTGCGGTGATATATGCAGTCATCATTCCGGATAACTGGCAGCCAGTTCCTGTAATCTTACCCATTTCCGGGCGTCCATTACGAATCACATAGCAGGATTTTCCATCACTCACCAGATCAATCGCCCCTGTAATCGCAACAACACAGTTTGCTTTCTCTGCAAATGCCTTTGCAAATGCAACTGCTTCATCCAGATTCTCTTCTGTCACTGCATCTGCAACATCAGCATCTACGCCTTTTGTTGTACCACTGCCGGATGCCAGGGTCTTGATCTCGGAAATATTTCCACGGATCACGGAAAACGGAATTTCTTCCATCAGAGAAACGGCTGTGTTCGTGCGCAGTGCACTTGCTCCCGCTCCTACCGGATCCAGCAGAATTGCATGTCCCAGTTCTGCCGCTTTCTTTCCAGCCAGCTTCATGCCTTCGATACTTCTTATATTTAATGTACCGATATTGATATTCAATCCTCCACAGATGGAAGTAATATCTTCCACATCCTGCGGCTCGTCAGACATGATCGGACTTCCGCCACATGCCAGCAATACATTTGCCACATCATTTACGGTTACATAATTTGTGATATTGTGAACCAGAGGGGTTGTCTCTCTGACTTTATTTAACATTTCTCCAAGCATAATTCTCCTCCTGATGTTTGAATATACTATTCTATACTTTCGTATACTATCTAGTACAGTTCTCTGTAAACTGCCTCCATCTGCTCAATGGTAGGCTTCACATAGCTCTGATTTAAAAGTCTCTGCTGACTTGCGTCTACACTTACGGCAAATGAATGGATTTCTTCTTCCTTCATGCCATATTCTCTTAATTTTTTACGACTGATAATCTGGTCTAACAATTCCTGCAGTTTTTCATAGACAACCGCTTCATCACATTCCATCATTTTTGCGAGAAATGCATTCAGACGAATGATTTTGCCGGTCGGATTCATTTTCTGATAAGCAGCAAATACGGCAGTCAGGAACTGATAATTTGCCTCTCCGTGTGCGACATGATACATTCCGCTCAGCGGATAGGACATGGCATGCACCATTCCGGTTCCGGCATTGCCAAATGCAACACCTGCCAGATTACTTGCCACAAGAAAATCTTCCAGCAGCTCCATCCTGTATTCTTTTCCATGAGCGATAATCTTACGGAATCCATGCACGATCATCTCCATTGCTTTCTCGCTGAACATCTCCGTGTAGAGATTCGCTTTTGGTGATACAAAAGATTCAATCGCATGGATAAATGCATCGATCGCGCTGGTTGCGAAGAACTCATATGGAAGCTCACGCAAAAGTTCCGGGATCAGCACTGCCTCATCTGCATAAATCTCGTCTACGGCGAGTCCTAATTTGCTGTGGATCGAAGTAATCTCTGTAATGGAGACATTGGACACTTCCGATCCTGCGCCACAGGTTGTCGGCACTGCAAGAAGTGTGCGCACTTTGCGAAGCGGTACTTCTTTCCGATAATAGCTCTCTGCTTTCGCTTCCCCGTCCAGTACAAGAATCTTCGCCATATCAATGACAGCTCCACCGCCGATAGCAATGATTCTCTTATAATCTCCCTGACGGAAATCCTCAAGCAGTGCATCGATCATTACATCTGTCGGCTCACCGCTGCCATATTTGCTCTTGTATTCTACATGTGCTTTCAGATTCAGCGGTGCAAAACAGGTCTCGTAAATCCGTTTTGTCGCGAGAATGAAATCATCCGCTCCGATGTTGTATGCTTCCACGAAGCTTTTCACATCATCATATTTCTCGATCACTGATTTCTGCTGAAATAATTTCATGACTGTTGTCCTCCTGTTGTTTTTCTTCTTTTTAAGCTTATTCTTAGCCTTCCTCCGTAAGCTCCAACTTGCACAAAAAAATCCTCCTGTATCTTCGACTGAAGACGAAGGAGGGTTCTGTAATATCTAATACATCCCTACGATGGCATTATCCATATCAGGTTCCGGGTCGAAGTTTCTAAACTTCCTCTCAGCCTATACATAAGCTCCCCTTGTCATCACTCTTTTACTCGTTAATTCATCTACTGTAACTATACTGGATAGTTACAGTCTTAACACAGTTAATGATACTCGCCCCACCAACAGATGTCAAGAAATTGCAATTATAAATCATGCAAGTATGACGCATTTTTCCCATCACCATAAGCTACAGAACTTGCCACCGGCAACTTTCTCCAGATGCCATAGCAAAAAAAAATCTCAAAGCAATAAGCTTTGAGATTCATCTTAATCGGAGTGACAGGATTTGAACCTGCGACCTCTACGTCCCGAACGTAGCGCTCTACCAAGCTGAGCCACACTCCGGCATGTCAACCGAATGTTTCAAACATTCAAAACACTCGGCGCCCCTGCCAAGGAACTACGGATAGAGGACTCGAACCTCTACTAACAGAGTCAGAGTCTGCTGTGCTGCCATTACACCAATCCGCATTACGTAGTTCTCTGTTGCGTTCGTTGTTTATCTTTTGTATTTCATCAGCGAACAAATATTATTATATCAGCAAATCCAAAAATTGCAACCCCTTTTTTTAATTTTTTTCAACTTTTTTGTATTTTCTTGTCGAGCGTCTTTGAAAATGCCCATTTTACACGGGTTTGCGATGGTTTGCAAATTTACAATTTTTTCGTTTCTATATTATTATACCGTTGATGTAATTGTATTTTCTCATAAAACGCTCCAACATTACAATAACTTCATAAAATCAAGAAAGACTGTTATAGCATGCACACATGCTATAACAGTCTTTCTTATTTCTGATAATTCTTACTTCAAGTCCTCAAACAGTTTCTCAGCGTATACGCCGTCTTCGATCAGTTTGGCAAAAGACTTTACAACATAGTCTTTGTCTTCTTTGTATGTTACACCAAACCATTTGTCATGAGAGTCAAGCACTTTTACAGATACTTTGTCAGCCTGTAATAGTTCATCAATATAAATCGGCAAAAGATATTCTGCTTTCAGGATGTCTTTGTCTCCCATTGTCTCAAAAAACTCTTTGAATCCATCTTCCAGCACACCAATAAACTCCGGTGTCAGTCCCCACATATTCATAGATACATAAGATTCCGGATCGATGGCTCTTAATCCGTCTTCTGTATCGGCTGCTGTACCGTCTGCTGTCTTCACAATGTTATGTGTCTCATGAACTGCTGTCAGATAGCCTTTCTCATTCAGTTCACACACACCTCTGGTAACAGATCCATTCTCGCTTAATGTGTTCTTCAGGATAAAACCTGCCATGCAGAATGCATTCGCCTTCTCCGGTGTGTAATCTACGAGGAAATCATGAAGCTTAGTAAATGCTTCCTTTCCATAGTAATCATCTGCGTTGATAACTGCAAATGGCTCTTTTAAAACATCTTTGCACGCAAGAACTGCCTGTCCGGTTCCCCACGGCTTCGTACGTCCGGCCGGAAGTTCGATTCCTTCCGGAAGTGCATCCAGCTCCTGGTATGCATATGCAATCTCTACATCCAGATCCGCACAGATCTTCTCAATACGATCTCCGATTGCTTCCTTAAATGCTTCCTTAATGTCCTTACGGATAATAAAGACAATCTTATTAAATCCTGCTTCGATTGCATCATGAATGGAATAATCCATGATGATCTCACCATGCAGTCCGACCGGTGCCAGCTGTTTAATTCCGCCGCCAAAACGGGATCCGATTCCGGCAGCCATAATAACTAATGTCGTTTTCATTTGTACCTCTCCTTGTTCCAGCATCTCTCAAGCCCGCCATCGGCATTTTCCTTCAGATGCTATGTTGCTCAATATTGCGATAATATTATAGCATTTTCATCACAATATTGAGCACCTTTTTTATTAATATTCTTTTAATATTTTCTAAACGACCGCCTTTTGTAGGAAGATTACTCTACTGTAACACTCTTTGCAAGGTTTCTCGGCTTATCTACGTCCAGACCTCTTGCAACGCTGACATAATAACCAAGGAGCTGTAACGGGATGACTGCCAGTGATGTTGCAAATAACGGATCTGTCTTTGGAATATATACCGTAAAGTCTGCTGTATCTTCAATATTATACTGTCCAAAATTTGTAAGTCCCATAAGGTAAGCGCCACGACTCTTGCACTCAACCATGTTAGAAACTGTCTTCTCATAGAGATCCGGCTGTGTCAGAACACCGACAACAAGAATGCCGTCTTCAATCAGAGAAATCGTTCCATGCTTCAATTCACCTGCAGCGTATGCCTCAGAATGAATATAGCTGATCTCCTTCATCTTCAGACTTCCTTCCAGGCAGATTGCATAGTCAATACCACGACCTACGAAAAATACGTCTCTTGCATTTGCCTGTTTGGATGCAAACCACTGGATTCTCTCTTTGTCTTCAATAATCTTCTCAATCTTCTCCGGTAAGGTTTGCATTTCCTTGATCAGACCGCTATAACGCGCTTCGTCAATCTCGCCTCTTACTTTGGCAAACTGGATTGCCAGTGCATAACCTGCAATTAACTGTGTGCTGTATGCTTTTGTTGTTGCAACGGAAATCTCCGGTCCAGCCAGTGTGTAGAATACATTATCTGCTTCTCTTGCAATGGAAGAACCTACTACATTTACAATTGCAAGTGTGCGCACACCTCTTGCTTTGGACTCACGAAGTGCAGCCAGCGTATCTGCTGTCTCACCGGACTGGCTGATCAATACAACCAGGTCCTTCTCATCCAGTAACGGATTGCGATAACGGAATTCGGATGCCAGCTCTACACGCACCGGAATTCTTGCAAGATCTTCCATTACATACTGTGTTGCAACTCCAACATGATATGCAGAACCACATGCTACAATGTGAATCTGACGAATATCTTTGATCTCTTCTTCTGACAGACCAACCTCTGACAAATCAATCTTGCCATCTGTCGTAAGAACAGAGTTAATGGTATCTCCTACAACTTTTGGCTGTTCATGAATCTCTTTGATCATGAAATGTTCATAACCGCCTTTTTCAGCGGCTTCTGCGTCCCAGTTAATTTCCTTTGGTTCAATCTCAATCTCTTCTCCGTCCAGATTGTAGAAAGTGATCTCACCTTTCTTTACACGCGCCATCTCCAGGTTGCCAATATAATATACATTTCTTGTATATTTCAAAATAGCCGGTACATCAGATCCAATATATGATGCTCCGTCAGCAACTCCGAGAACCATCGGACTGTCCTTTCTGGCCACATAAATCTCTTCCGGATAATCTTTAAACAAAACTGCCAGCGCATAAGAACCTCGGATGCGGACAATTGCGTGATTCATCGCATCAACCGGTGTTCCTTCATATTTCTTATAGTAGTAATCGATCAGTTTTACCGCTACTTCTGTATCTGTATTGGAATAGAATGTATATCCGTTTCTTAACAGTTTTTCCTTTAATTCCTGATAATTTTCAATGATACCGTTGTGAACAGCAACTACATTGCCATCATCACTCTTATGCGGATGTGCATTGTTCTCAGACGGCTCCCCATGTGTTGCCCATCTTGTATGGCCGATTCCACATGTTCCCGGGACAGCGGCACCATTATCTGTCTTCTCAGCCAGAATCTTCAGACGTCCTTTTGCCTTAACAATCTCAGCATCGCCATTTGCATCACGGACAGCAATTCCGGCCGAATCATAACCACGGTATTCCAGCTTGGACAGTCCATCCAACAAAATCGGTGCTGCCTGATTATTTCCTACATATCCTACAATTCCACACATATTTCTTAATACTCCTATCTTTCCTGTCAGATCATACGACCTTATCATCTATCTACATTTTCTGATTCTGAGAGCCAGGCTATCTTGTCTTCTCTTTTTCATTAATCACATTCACTACATCATCCACATATTTCTGGCAGATGTCGTGTGTCTCAGCCTCTACCATTACACGTATCAGTGGCTCTGTACCAGATTCACGGACAAGGATTCTTCCTGTATCACCCAGCTCGTCTGCAACTTTCTGTACTGCTGCCTGCACATCCGGATCTGCCTGTGCAACAGCTTTATCCTGTACACGTACATTCACAAGCACCTGTGGATAAATGTGTAAATCTTCTGTCAGCTGGCTCATTGTCTTCTTTCTTGCCATCATAACTTCCATCATTTTCAGACTGGTTAAAATACCATCACCTGTTGATGCATATTTTGAGAAAATAATGTGACCGGACTGCTCTCCACCAATTCGGCAGCCATTCTTCTGCATATATTCATATACATATTTATCTCCGACAGCAGTCTTCGCATAATCGATACCCTGCTCATCAAATGCTTTGTAAAGTCCGAAGTTAGACATAACTGTTGTAACAACTGTATTTGTCACCAGTTTTCCGCGCTCTTTCATATATCTTCCATATACGTAAAGAATCGCATCTCCGTCTACAACCTGCCCTTTTTCATCCACACAGAGACAGCGGTCAGCATCTCCGTCATAAGCGAATCCAACATCCATGCCTTCTTCTACCACGTACTTCTGCAGTCCTCCAATGTGTGTAGACCCTGCATTGTTATTGATATTTGTTCCATTCGGATCCGCATTGATCACGTAAGTCTTTGCTCCCAGTGCGTCAAATACAGATTTGGCAATATTCCATGAACTTCCATTCGCACAGTCTAATGCAACTTTGACACCCTTGAACGAATACATTCCAAGAGAAATCAGATATCCGACATAACGGTTCCTTCCTGATACATAATCTACGGTACGACCAATCTTCTCTTTGTGTGCATACGGAACTTCTGAATATTTCTCTCCAAATAATTCTACTTCTCCGTCCAGATATGCTTCGATCAGGCTGATTGTTCCTTCATCCATCTTCTCACCATTACCATTAATCAGCTTAATTCCATTGTCATAATATGGATTATGACTTGCGGAAATCATAATACCACAGTCAAACTCATCTACTCTTGCCACATAAGCTACAGACGGTGTTGTTGTAACATGAAGCAGGTATGCATCTGCACCGGATGCTACCAGTCCACCGACCAGTGTATATTCAAACATATAGCTGGAACGTCTTGTATCCTTACCAATTACAATTCTAGCCGGAGTGTCATCTCCATTCTGTCTTTTCAGTTCTCCATAATACCAGCCGAGGAAACGCCCAATCTTGTATGCGTGATCTGCTGTCAGGTTCCTATTAGCTTCCCCACGGAAACCATCAGTTCCAAAATACTTACCCATCGTTCTAAAATCCTTTCTACTTTGGTATATTATATTTGGCGTCCGGCAGATCCGGACTTGATTATTATCTCTTTTTATTAATTCCTTAGTTTTGCCTATAATCTTATTTATTATAGCGTAAATTGCCGGAATTTACTAGTCCCTATTGTTTTCTAAGTCATTATCCTCAGTTTTATTCCCCTTATCTTCCAGATTTACAATTCCTGAAATGTTCATAAGCCGTGACATCTTCGCCGCAGTTGCGATACTGTCACGCATTGTCTGTGGTATACGAAGACTTTTCGCAACTTCCGATACCACATCTTTTTGCATGCTCGCAGCTATCGCCGCCGGTCTGACTGCTGCCATTACTTCCTGCTGTCTACGCCGCATATCAGATAATACTTCCGCTATCATCTGCGTACTTTTTGTAACCGGTGAAATTGTATTCCATCTGGCAACATTTTCCACAGCTGCCGGTACTGCTGATATTGCAGACACCGCTGCCTTTGTAGCATCTGTCATAAGCTGAATATTTTCCAATACATCAACAAAACTTCCCAGCATATCTGCCCGACTCACATCTGTGAAGTTCTGCTTCTGGATCTCTCCAATCGCATGCTTCAGATCCCGGTTCAGACTTTGTAATTTTCTGGTTGTCTGCTTATATTCCGCGCCGCTGATCCGTTTCTGATGTGCCACTTTGTTGCGCACCGGATGTACGCCAACAATTTTCTCTTTCCACTTTTTCTGACTTCCAAGTGATTCAAAATGCCGCTCCCACAGGCTTGTCGGTCGAAGTTCTTCCAGCAACCGGCATAATTCTTCTTTTGATAATTGTTCAAAATCTGCTGTTTTACCAGCCGTCCCATTTGCATTTTCACCGCTACCTGCGACAACCTCCTCATACACAACTTCTCTTTCTGCAAATAAATATTCTTCCACTGTGGATAAATCCATTTGCTCCAGAGTCTCACTGATCGGCAGATTGCCTCTTGCATTCTTCTTAAGATCTGCCATCATCTCTTCCGGCACGGTCTCTTCCCGCCATGCACTTCCATACGCCTTCGTCACGATCAGAGATACCAACGCGCGAAGCAGCCGCTCAAACTCTGCATATTTAGGATAGAGCCGCTTACAATAGCTTTCCGAAATCCCATCATACACACGAATTGCCGTGTAATACTTCTGCTTCGGCGATTGATAAATGGTATCATCTAATGTCTGCAGTGCGATCACAGCTCTGTTCACTCTGGCTTTTGTACTTAATTCCAGGAAATATTGATCCGCACCACTCTTGCCGGAGATCTCATAAAACACTTCTACATCCTGCAAGCAAATGAAACCTGACATTGGCAAGTTGCCTGACTTCATCTTGCTGTCCTCCACGCCCAGCAGCTCAGCGATCTGCTCACACATAGATATCGAATCCTGCGTTTCTTTTTCTATAAAAATATAATTCATCTTCATTTCCGACATAGCAACCTCCTGCTACAATATAAGTAACAAAACCGCCTGTGTATCTTCAAAAACTCTGCGAAATACACAAGCGGAAAACTTTATCCCATATATTCTTTTACAAAATCTACCACTTCCAGGTTTTTGTTCCTAATGTTATCATCTTTTTCCATTTCTTCTATACTCATCCAATAATAATGCTTTCCATTTACAACAAAATCCTTTTCCATTTCCTGTTCTGAAAATCTATTAACCTGAAGCTCATATAAACGATGATTATAAATTCTATTTTCACGATGACTTACTGAATATTTTTCCTGCAACTTTGAAGTAATGTATCGACATTTTACTTCTTTCTGATTAAGCTTCAACTCTTTCACTACATTTGCAATAATCGCAGCTTCATCTCCACGTTCCTGCGTTTTATAATTCAAAAACAATTTGCAATCCCATATGATTTTTACTGCATATAAAATACCAATTGTACAAAAAAATACTTTTATTATTTCTCCAGATATTCCAAAAATCTTCTGATATTGCGCTGTCATTACTGACAATAAAAATGAAACACCTGCTATTACTGTATCAATAGTAACTTGATTCCCAATGTATTCTTTCTTTTGTTCAAGTAATAATTCTAATTCTTTCTTATCAATTACTAATCTCATTCAATATCCTCATTAAGATACAATAAATATTATCATACCTCTGTATTGTTGTCCAATTTAATTATGTTTCCTGCAACTTTTCAACACTTTCTCTACTTTTCCAAATCACTCAACGCCTCCAGATACCCCATGGCCCTCTTCTGCATATCCGGTTCCAACTTCTGGTATGTCTCAACAAGAGTTCCAATCTCAGTTCCCTTACTAATCACGTAAGTATCTGCACTTCTGCTTCTGCTTCCCATATGTTCAGCCCCGGACAGGAGATTATAAGGCGTTACGTTCAAAACTTCGCATATAATCAAAATCTTATCCGATACCGGATTCGTTCTCTTCTTTTTCCAGTCGCTGATCGTGCTTTCTGCAATCCCTGTCTTCTTTGAAAATTCTTTCTGGCTCATCTTCCGTTCTTTTAATAATTCAAAAATTCTATCGCTTACCGTCTTCATAACGTCTTCCCTTCCGTTTCTATAAAATCAGTTGCATAATTATTCATAACTAATCAGCCAGCTGTTCTATCTATATTAATTATCTCTAAACGCGTCTGACAGCATAATTTCCAACTACACTGCCAAGCAAACAACTGATCCCATTATGGATCATGTCATCCAATTCAAACCAGCCAAGCTTGAATATAAGCTGGCATCCTTCAATCACTACAGCCACAGCAACACCCGACAGGAAAGCATATCGTAATTTCACTTTCCGGTCCGTGATCCATGGTAATAAAAATCCCATCGGCGCAAGCATCAAGCAGTTCAAAACATTCTGCTCCAGTAGTAACTTATCATCCAGAACAATTCCGGTATACCACGACCAGAATGGGATTAATTTGACGATACGTCCCTGCATCGGTGTTCTCGTAAATGTTGTTGCTCCCAAGATAATGCCAAGAAATAAAGCCAAAATCCATGCTGCTATCGCCTGCGATCCATGTAATCTCTTCTGTCTGACACTATATGTTAAGCCAATTGCAAGCACTACTAACAAGACTACAAATATTGCCATCTGCCTCATGCTCCAACTCTGAAATTGTGTTCCTGCCATTTCAAATATATCCACTACTCTGCCTCCGTAAAGCTTTTTATTCATCCGTTTATACGAATTTCCACTTTTTATATTATGCCATGTCACTTCGGCACATGATTGAGGATGCATTTTCTTACTTAAGGGAGTATAATGAGATTGTTTCTAAAAATCGAAAAGATAATAATTTTTATTGAAACCACTATTAATCAATGAAGGACGCCAGGAACGGCTTCTCTTTCCACTGATACACACACTTTACAACGAAAGGATTTTTACTATGCAAAAAAAATGGTGGCACACAAAAACCGCCTATCAGATCTACCCGAAAAGCTTCTGTGACTCCAACGGAGACGGCATCGGCGATCTTCCAGGCATTATCAGCAAGCTCGATTATCTCAAAGACCTCGGTATAGATATTATCTGGCTCTCTCCAATTTACTGCTCTCCACTTGCAGATCAAGGCTATGACATTTCTGATTATTACAATATCGATCCACGTTTCGGTACAATGGATGACATGGATCTATTGATTGCCGAAGCAAAGAAACGTGATATGCACATTTTGATGGATCTCGTCGTCAATCACTGTTCGGATGAGCATGAATGGTTCAAAAAAGCCTGCGAAGATCCGGACGGAGAATATGGAAAATATTTTTACATTGAAGACTGCCCTAATGGGAAACTGCCCTGTAACTGGCGTTCCTACTTTGGTGGCAGTGTGTGGGAGCCACTCCCTGGCCAGCCTGGGAAATATTACCTGCACATGTTCCATAAAAAGCAGCCAGACCTGAACTGGGAAAATCCAAAGCTGCGCAAGGAAATTTATAAAATGATCAACTGGTGGCTTGATAAGGGACTTGCCGGCTTCCGCATCGATGCGATCATTAATATCAAAAAACCTCTTCCGTGGCAGAATTATCCGGCAGACCGCAAAGATGGAATGTGCAGTCCGGACGAAATGCTGAAACACGCAGTCGGTGTGGGTGAATTTTTAGGAGAAATGCGTGACCGCACCTTCCTTCCGCATGGTGCATTTACTGTCGGAGAAATCTTCAATGAAAAAGCGGAAGAGCTTCCGGATTTCATCGGTGACAACGGCTACTTCTCAACGATGTTTGATTTCAATGAGACTATCTTCGGTGCCAGCGCGAAGGGCTGGTATGACCAGACAGTAATCACACCAAATGATTACCGGAGCTGCTGCTTCGCCAGTCAGAAAAAGATTGAAGACTTCGGCATGCTCTCCAATATTATTGAAAATCACGATGAACCGCGCGGCGTTTCTCGCTATATCCCAGAGGGCGAATGCACCGACACTTCCAAAAAGCTGCTTGCCACAATGAATATCATGCTCCGTGGTCTTCCATTTATCTATCAGGGGCAGGAAATTGGTATGGAAAATGTAGAATTCCAGTCGATTGATGAAGTCGATGACATTTCTACACTCGACGAATATCAGGTGGCATTAAATGCCGGTCTGACACCAGACAGCGCCTTAAAGGCAGTAAACCGCATCAGCCGCGATAATGCCAGAACTCCTTACCAGTGGGATGCTTCTGCAAATGCAGGCTTTACAACCGGTACCCCATGGCTCAGGGTAAATTACAATTACAAAAAGATCAATCTGGAAAGTCAGAAAAATGATCCGGATTCTGTTTACCAGTACTACCGTCGTTTGCTTGCACTGCGCAAGGATCCAGCTTATGCTGAAACGATCGTATACGGTGATCTCCTCCCTGTATTTGAGAATCAGGACCGTGTCATGGCTTACTACCGAAAATCTGCTGACCAGACATTGCTCGTGATTGGCAACTATAAAACCCAGCAACAGACTTTGACACTTCCATCAAAGCTCAAACACATCGTGCTGAACAATCTGCCGCAGCTTAAGACCGAGGGCAATGAGATTATGCTGGAAGGCTATCAGGCAGTCATTCTGGAAATGCTTTCATAAAAGCAACAAATATTTTTGTTATTAATAATAGAATTATCTTTTTTCACAGCCCCTAACATTGACACCCTCACACGCTTCTGTTAGCATGAAAATGTTTTGGATTGTAATCATTTCACATTTAAAATGTGATAATTAATAACATCAAGGGAGTAATTATGAAAAAGATCTCTTATAAGAAAATGGCGGATACAATTATTGCCAAAAGAAAAGAGCAAAAACTTACGCAAGCTCAGCTTGCCAAAATGACTGGCATCCACAGAGCTATGGTAAGCCGATTAGAGGGATTAGATTATATTCCTTCCATCGATCAGCTTCAGGCCATTGCCGAAGCACTTGGATTCGAAGTAACCGATTTATTTGAAGAGGAAAATTCTATAGTAAATAAACCTATCCTCAATAAAAAATATAATATCGCTGTTGCCGGTACCGGTTATGTAGGTCTGTCGATTGCAACACTCCTATCCCAGCACAATCACGTAACAGCTGTAGATATTATTCCTGAGAAAGTGGAACTAATCAACAACAGAAAATCGCCAATCCAGGATGACTATATTGAAATGTATCTCGCTGAAAAAGAACTGGATCTTACCGCTACACTGAATGGAGAAGAAGCATACAAAAATGCAGACTTTGTAGTAATCGCAGCTCCGACTAACTATGACAGCAAGAAAAATTTCTTCGACTGTTCTGCAGTAGAGGCAGTTATTGAACTTGTATTAAAAGTAAATCCAGATGCAACTATGATCATTAAATCTACTATTCCTGTTGGATATACAGCATCTGTAAGAGCTAAATATAATACAAAAAACATTATTTTCAGCCCTGAGTTCCTACGTGAATCAAAGGCACTCTATGACAACCTGTATCCATCCAGAATCATTGTATCCTGCAATGAGGAATCAAAAGAAAAAGCTGAAATCTTTGCAAGACTTCTTCAGCAAGGAGCAATCAAAGAAAATATTGATACATTATTTATGGGATTCACCGAAGCTGAGGCTGTAAAACTTTTTGCAAATACTTACCTCGCTCTTCGTGTTTCTTATTTCAACGAGCTGGATACTTATGCTGAGACAAAAGGCTTAGATACACAGGAAATCATCAACGGTGTCTGCCTGGATCCGCGTATCGGAACACACTACAACAATCCAAGCTTCGGTTACGGTGGATACTGCTTGCCCAAAGATACAAAACAGCTTCTGGCAAACTTCAATGATGTTCCACAGAACATGATTTCTGCTATCGTAGAAAGTAATAGAACTAGAAAAGATTTTATTGCTGATCAGGTGTTAAATATGGCTGGATATTATGATTATTACAATCGTGGGGATTATGCTCCGGATCAGGAGAAGAATTGCGTTATCGGTGTTTACCGCTTGACTATGAAATCAAACTCTGATAACTTTAGACAGTCTTCTATTCAAGGTGTCATGAAACGAATCAAAGCAAAAGGGGCTACTGTTATCATTTACGAACCAACGTTAAAAAATGGAGAAACATTCTTTGGATCACTCGTGGTAAATGATCTAAAAAAATTCAAAAAGAAAAGTCAAGCAATCATCACAAACCGGTACGATTCCCGTCTGGATGATGTACTTGACAAAGTATATACACGTGATATTTTCAAAAGAGATTAATAGATATTATATAATATAGACATTTTACATATTAACAAAACCTGTATTTTCCCAATCGAAAATGCAGGTTTTTGCTCATCTTATTACTTTTCCAATCGTAAGCGCTTAAATTCAATTATTCATGGATTTCTAATGGCAAGCCATCCGGATCATGGAAAAATGTCATTTTCTTTCCAGTATAATCGTCTAAACGTATCGGTTCTGTTGCTATTCCTTTTGCGTTAAGCTCCTTAACCGTATCGTCAACACTTTTTACCTTAAATGCCAGATGTCTTAAACCAAGTGCCTCTGGATAATTCACACGGGCCGGAGCATCCTTTATAATAAATAGCTCAATCTCCTGCTCTCCACAAGCTAAATCTATTTTATAATCATCCCGTTCCTTTCGATAATTTTCCTGGATTATTTCAAATCCCAGTAAATCAATATAAAAATGTTTTGATTTATCATAATCGCTTCCTATAATTGCAATATGATGAATTGTGTCAAACATTGATTTATCCTCCTTCGTTTTTCCTATAAGTTTATCACAGTAAGATTTTTATGAAAACACATTAATTCTCTGTTTTTTTCAATTTTTCATCACCTGCCGCCTTCGTTCCATAATAGCAAACCTTAGCCAGCTTTTTCCCATCACTCAGCTTTGCAATATCGTATGTAATTCATTCATGACATCATGACCAAGCTGGCCTGCCACGCCTGTTACAAATACTTTCATTTCTTATCGCTCCTAATATTCTTATCTGTTTCCGTACATTTTTTCGTAGTAGTTCTGATATTCACCGGAAATAATTGTCTCCCACCATTCCTTATTATCTAAATACCACTGGATCGTCTTCTTAATTCCATCTTCAAATTTTGTTTCTGGAAGCCAGCCTAATTCGTTGTGAATCTTTGTTGGATCAATGGCATAACGCATATCATGACCTTTACGGTCTGTTACATGAGTAATCAGACTTTCCGGCTTTCCAAGTTCTTTACAGATAATCTTTACAATGTCAATATTCTTCATCTCGTTATGACCGCCGACATTGTAAACTTCTCCAACACGTCCCTTATGGATGATTAAGTCAATCGCACGGCAATGATCCTCTACATAGAGCCAATCACGAACATTTAATCCTTCGCCATAAACAGGTAATGGCTTATCTGCTAAAGCATTGGCAATCATTAACGGGATTAACTTCTCTGGAAAATGATATGGTCCATAGTTGTTAGAGCAACGGCTAATTGTTACAGGCAGCCCATAAGTTCTGTGGTAAGCAAGAACTAATAAGTCTGCTCCTGCCTTTGAGCTACTGTATGGAGAACTTGTATGGATTGGTGTCTCTTCTGTAAAGAATAAGTCCGGTCTGTCTAATGGAAGATCTCCGTAAACTTCATCAGTGCTTACCTGATGGTATCTCTTGATACCATATTTACGGCAGGCATCCATCATAACAGTAGTTCCTTTAATGTTTGTGTCTAAGAAAATCTCAGGATTTTCAATAGAACGGTCTACATGGGATTCTGCTGCAAAGTTCACAACCATATCTGGATGTTCCTCTTCAAATAATTTATAGATTGCTTCTCTGTCACAAATATCAATCTTGCAGAAACGGAAATTAGGATTATCCATTACTGGAGCTAAAGTAGATAAGTTTCCTGCATATGTAAGCTTGTCCACACATACAATTCTATAATCAGGATATTTATCCAACATATGAAATACAAAGTTACTTCCAATAAATCCGGCTCCTCCAGTTACGATAATTGTCATTCTTCTATCCTCTTCTTTCTTAATACAAATGTTGATGCATTTTCTTCTCTATTGCTTCCGGAACTCTGATGATGCCAAATCGCCATAGTATCGGATAAATATATGAAACTCCTCTAATGTCTCCAAGTGCCTTCGGTTTCTTCACTTCTTCTGAAATCTTCTTACTATTTTCAAATGCCAGCACCACACTACTCCAGGCAAGACTCTTACTTTTCTCTCTCCGGTCTATCAGCAGCTCTCTGTTATACTCTCCGTTTTTACCGACCTTCAATTTATATCGGAATGGTAATCCTGTTGCCGTTTTAAATGGATACTCCTGAAATGCAATAACAGTCTGCCACAGATTTTCTTCTGATGGTATTTCGTGTAGAAGCCGAACCTGCTCTTGCCGAATCTTATACGTCCGGCATCGCTCCGCATTTAAACTTATCTCTGCTGCATTATAAATTCCCTTAGTGTAGGGCAGATAGGAATGAACCGATGCTCTGGAAAGACCTGTGAGTTTCATAATCTCCGGAATCTTTTTCCCCGACTGATGCAGATCATTAATTTCTGTACATATATCTGATGTGAATACATCTGCAGTAATAAGTAGCTTACGAAGTTTAAGCAGACTAATATTTAACTCATCTGCCAGTGATCTTAAGGAATCTGCTTCTTCATAGGCATCTCTTAACTCTTGAAGAAAATTGTTAAATTGAAGTTCTGGATTATATTCTGGTTTCTTTTTTGGTCTTCCTGCCATTTCTAATTCCTATTTCCATGTGAATCCAATCAGCTTACACCTAAAACAGAGGATTCTTTGCTCCGGACTAATGCTCCGATAGCTGTCCTCTGTTTCTTATTTTATTTTTTCACTTTCGCTTTCTGAAATATCCTAAATAATAGATGACACCACCTACTGCTCCACCAAGTGTATTATAGGTCAGATCCGATATGAATATTACGGTGCGGCAGAGCCGCCAGTCCGGTGTGGCGAGAGCCACCTG